>NZ_JBEPBF010000054.1:0-60673 GCF_040298985.1 Streptomyces sp. NPDC001093
CACGAGCACACCAGGCCGTACATCCACGACAGTGATCAAGACCAGTTGGCAGCCTACAGAGTTATCCACCCAAGGATCCGAGACGAGCCACTAGCGGCCGTCCGGCAGCGGTCTCACACGTCCCGCTTCTGCAGCAGCGCGAAGGCACCGGCGAGCGCTGCCGCCGACAGGCCCAGCATGATCCACAGCGGGTCCCAGCCCGTGGGGCCGGAGCGGCTCAGGGAGTTGTCGTAGAAGCAGCTCATCTGGCTCGGGATGGAGTACTCCAGCAGCCACTGCCGCACCTTCTCCAGGGACTGCGAGGCCATGAACAGCGCGATCACCAGCGGGGCCAGCACCGCGCCGATCATGATGGTGATGGCGCCCGCGGAGTGCCGGATGACCGAACCGACGAGCAGCGAGAACAGCCCGAGCAGCGCGAGGTAGAGGCTGATGCCGACGGTCGCCTTGAGCCAGTCGCCGGTGGAGGGGGTACGGGCACCGCCGACGCCCTTCAGCATGGACGCGTGGACCATGGCCACGAAACCGGACGTGGCGAGGGTGACGACGAAGGCGACGACGAAGAACACGATCGCCTTGGCGGCGAGCACCCGGCCCCGGCTCGGGCACGCGACCATCGTCGTACGGATCATGCCGGTGCCGTACTCCGAGGCCGTGGTCAGCACGCCGAGCGTGATGATGCACATGCTGCCGAGGAGCAGGCCGAAGAACCCGAACTGCAGCGGGTTCTGGCCCGACATGCTCTCCGCGCCGGAGTTGGACTTGACCACCGAGGCGGAGAGCAGGCCGATCGCGAGGACGAGCACGACGAACACGCCGAGCGTCCACATCGTCGACCGCACCGACTTGATCTTGGTCCACTCGGAGCTCAGCGCGTGCCCGAGGTGGGTGCGCACGACCGGGATCGGCGAGGTGTAACCGGGGTACGAACCACCGGGCGCCGCTGCCTGCCAGTCGGGCGCGGCAGCAGGGGCCTGCGGCATCGGGGGCTGGTGGGTGCTCATCGGGCGTCCTCGGGCTTGGTCAGGTCGGCGGGGGCGGTGGCCGGGGCCGGGGCAGCGGCGGCGGGCGCCTGCTGCGGCGGGACAGGGGCCGACGGCTGCTCCCGCGGGGCCGGAGCGGCTGAGGGAGCCTGCGGGGCGGCGGGGGCCGGAGCGGCAGCGACGGGCGCCTGCTGCGGTGCCTGGACCGGCGGCTGGCCCTGCGGGGCCGGAGCGGCGGGCTGGGGCTGCGGCGCCGGAGCAGTCGGCTGGGGCTGCAGCCCAGGAGCGGCCTGTGGGACGGCGGGGGGCGACGGGTGCGCCTGCGGAGCCTGCGGGGCGGCTGCGGGAGCCGAGGCTGCGCCCAGCGCCAGCGTCTGCGGGGCCTGCGAGGCCGGGGCGGGCGTCTGGGCCTGCTGGGCGGCGGGAGCCGACGGCTGCGCCTGTGGAGCCTGGGGGGCGGCTGGGGCGCCCGAGGCCGCGCCCAGCGCCAGTGTCTGCGGCGCGGGGACGCCCTGCGGGGCGGAGCCGGGCTGCGGGGCCTGCTGGGCGTACGGGTTGGGGGTGCCGTGGCCGGGTGCCTGTGGGGCGCCGTACGGGCCTGCGGGCGTCTGGGGCATCGCGAACGGCTGACCGCCCTGCTGGGGCGGCGGTGGGGCGTACCAGCCGGGCTGGCCCTGGCCGGGCACCGGCATGGGCGGCTGGGCGCCCGGCGGCAGCGGCTGCTGCAGGCCCGCCTTCTGGTCGATGGTCGAGCGGTAGTCGACCGCGCCCTGCGTCATCCGCATGTACGCCTCCTCCAGCGAGGCCTGGTGCGGCGACAGCTCCCACAGCCGGACGCCCGCCTCGTGCGCGAGGTCGCTGATCCGGGGCAGCGGCAGCCCGGTCACGCGCAGCGCGCCGTCCGGCTCCGGCAGCACATGGCCGCCCGCCTCGGCGAGCGTGGTGCCGAGCTTCTCGCGCAGCTGCGGCTCGGTGTCAGGGGTGCGCACCCGCGCGAAGTCGGCGGAGTTGGCGGAGATGAAGTCCCTCACGCTCATGTCGGCGAGCAGCTGGCCGCGTCCGATGACGATGAGGTGGTCGGCGGTCAGCGCCATCTCGCTCATCAGGTGCGAGGAGACGAAGACCGTACGGCCCTCGGCGGCCAGGGCCCGCATCAGGTTGCGGACCCAGAGGATGCCCTCGGGGTCGAGGCCGTTGACCGGCTCGTCGAACAGCAGCACCTGCGGGTCGCCGAGCAGCGCGGCGGCGATGCCGAGGCGCTGGCCCATGCCGAGCGAGAAGCCCTTGGAGCGCTTGCGTGCCACGTCCTGCAGACCGACGACGCCGAGCACCTCGTCCACGCGCCGGGCCGGGATCCCCGACAGCTGGGCGAGGCTCAGCAGGTGGTTGCGGGCGCTCCGGCCGCCGTGCACGGCCTTGGCGTCGAGCAGCGCGCCGACCTGGCGGGGGGCGTTGGGCAGCTTGCGGTACGGGTAGCCGCCGATCGTCACCGACCCGGACGTGGGGTTGTCCAGCCCGAGGATCATCCGCATCGTCGTCGACTTGCCCGAGCCGTTCGGCCCGAGGAAGCCGGTGACGGCACCCGGCCGCACCTGGAAGGAAAGGTTGTACACGGCGGTCTTGTCGCCGTAGCGCTTGGTCAGGCCGACAGCCTCGATCATGCTCCGCACCCATCGAAAGGTTCAGGCGGGGACCCGCCCCCGTAAGGGTTAGGAGGATATCGGGGCGCTGACGGTTCCGCCCAAGAGAAAGTAAAGCTATGCGTCCCGGCTCTTGAGCACTGCGTAACCGCCGGCGAGCGCGGCGATCACCCACAGCACCATGATCCCGAGCCCGCCCCAGGGCCCGTACGGCGTGTCGTCGGCCCTCGGGACCACCTGCATGATCCGGCTGCCCGCCTGGTCCGGCAGGAACTGGCCGATCCTCTTCGTGGCGTCGACGTTGCCGAGGACGGTGGAGATCAGGAAGAAGAACGGCATCAGGATGCCGAGCGACAGCATCGGCGAGCGCAGCATCGCGGCGACGCCCATGGAGAACATCGCGATCAGCGTCATGTAGAGCCCGCCGCCGAGCACCGCGCGCAGCACGCCCGGGTCGCCGATCCGGGCCCCGTGCGGGCCGAGCATCGCCTGACCGAGGAAGAACGCGGCGAAGCTCGTGGCCATGCCGACCACCAGCGCGAGCGCGCCGGCCACCGCGATCTTGCCGAACAGGAAGGTCGCGCGCTGCGGCACGGCGGCCAGCGAGGTGCGGATCATGCCGGTGCTGTACTCGTTCGAGACCACCAGCACACCGAACACGATCATGGCGAGCTGGCCCAGGCTCATGCCCGCGAAGCTGACGTAGGTCGGATCGAACGACAGCCGGTCCTGCACCGGCATCGAGTCGAACTGGTTCCGCGAGAGAGCGGAGATGAGCATCCCGAGGGCGATGGTGACCACCACGGCCAGCGACAGCGTCCACACCGTGGACGCGACCGACCGGATCTTGGTCCATTCGGACCGGATGACCTGCACGGCCGCCATGGCTGTCAGGCCCCCTTCCACTCGGTGCCCCAGTCCTGCGGGGCGGGACCCGGCTCGGCGTGCGCGTGGTACTCCACCGCCTGGGCCGTCAGCTGCATGAACGCCTCCTCCAGCGAGGCCTGCCGGGGGCTCAGCTCGTGCAGCACGATCCCGTTGCGCGCCGCCAGCTCACCGATCCGCCCGGCCTTGCCGCCCGCCACCTCCAGCGCGTCCCCGCCGGCCTCCACGACGGTGATCCCGTCCTCGTGCAGCACATCGAGCAGCCGCTCGCGCTGCGGGGAGCGGATCCGGACGTACGACCGCGCGTTCTCCCGGATGAAGTCGGCCATGGACGTGTCCGCGAGCAGCCGTCCCTGCCCGATGACGACGAGGTGATCGGCGGTCAGCGCCATCTCGCTCATCAGATGACTCGACACGAACACCGTCCGCCCCTGCGCGGCCAGCGATTTCATCAGGTTCCGGATCCAGTGGATGCCCTCCGGGTCCAGCCCGTTGACCGGCTCGTCGAACATGAGGATCCGCGGATCCCCGAGCAGCGCCGCCGCGATCCCCAGCCGCTGCCCCATGCCGTACGAGAACCCCTTGGCCTTCTTGCGCGCCACGGCGGTGAGCCCGACGGTGTCCAGCACCTGCGCCACCCGGGACTCCGGGATGCCGTTGCTCTGCGCGAGACACAGCAGGTGGTTGTAGGCGCTGCGCCCACCGTGCACGGCCTTGGCGTCCAGCAGCGCGCCGATGTACGTCAGCGGGTCCTTCAGCTGCTGGTAGTGCCGGCCGTCGATCCGGACGTCGCCGGCGGTGGGGTGATCGAGCCCGAGGATCATCCGCATGGTCGTCGACTTCCCGGCGCCGTTGGGCCCGAGGAACCCGGTCACCATCCCGGGCCGCACGGCGAAGGTGAGCCCGTCGACCGCCACCTTCTCGCCGTACCGCTTGGTCAGTCCCTCCAGCTCGATCATGCGGCCACGCTAGAACGGCACGAAGCCCCCTGCCACCGGAGTGGCAGGGGGCTTCCCCAAGCTCGGTGAACGTACGCGTTCCAGCAGCGCACGCCCAGGCGTTACCGGGTCTGCTGCGCCGGCACCCCACGAGAGATGGGCTCGTCGTCGGCCGTCGTGCCGGCGGCGGCCACAGCCGCACCGGTCAGCGTCGCCAGCATCTCGCGGACGTTCGTCAGCTGGGCGTTGATCGAGTCGCGGCGGTTGGTCAGCGCGGCGAGCTCGCGCTCGGATTCCGAGCGGATGCGGTCGGCCTTGGCGTTGGCGTCGGCCACGATGTCCTCGGCCTGGCGCTGGGCGGTCTCCACCGTCTGGCGGGCGCGGCGCTCGGCGTCGGTGCGCAGCTTCTCCGCCTCCAGGCGCAGCTGCTCGGCGCGGTGTTCGATCTCCGCCAGCCGCTTCTCGGCCTTCTGCTGACGCGAGGCCAGGTCGCGCTCGGACTGCTCGCGGCGCTTGGCGAGGTTCGTCTCGAAGTCGGCGGCGGCCTGCGCGGCCTTGGCGCGGGTCTCCTCGAAGAGGGCGTCCGCCTCCTCGCGCTTGGACTGCGCGTCCTTCTGCGCCTCGGTACGCAGCTGGGCGGCGTCGCCCTTCGCCTTCTCGACGATCCGGATGCCCTCGTCCTCGGCCTTGGCCTTGCGCTCGGCGGCGTAGGACTCGGCGTCGTTGCGGACCTGCTGGGCCGCGGACTCGGCGAGGTCGCGGTGCTGTTCGGCCGCCCGCCGGGCCTCCTCACGCAGCTCCTTGGCCTCTTCCTCGGCCAGGCGCAGGATCTTCTCGACCCGGGCACCGAGACCCGCGTACGACGGCTCGGCGTCGGTGACCTGGGCCTGGGCGTTCTGCGTCTCGAGGTGGAGCTCCTCGATGCGCTTCTCCAGGGCGGTGATGCGGGCGAGAGCGCTGTCACGGTCGGAGACGAGCTTGGAGATACGTTCGTCCACCTGAGCGCGGTCGTACCCACGCCGCACAAGCTCGAAGCCGTAGGGGGAAGTGTCGCTCATGGGGTTCCTGTCAATGAGACCGGTGAGGTGATAAGGGGAATCCTAGGGGCCGAAGCGGTGTGTCATCGAGCGGATACGGTTTTGATCTGGAGAATGGCACCTCTTTTGGGTGGCTGACCGCAGGAGGGCTTGCCAAGGAGTCGGGCAAAGCCCCCAGACGTTACCGGAACGCACCGCTCGCACTAGCCGTCTGACGACTTGCCACCCGATCGGGGGGCGCCCACCGTCGCGCCCGCCTTGACCGAGCCCTCCTTGCCGGACGACGGTGCCTCGAAGGACTCGAGCGCCTCCAGGACGTCCTGGACCCGGGAGATCTCGGCGTTGATGTCCTCGCGCCGGCGCACCAGGATCTCCAGCTCGCGCTTGCCCTCCTCGACCGTGCGCCGGGCCTCGCGGATCGCCTCGGCCTTGAGCTCCTCGGCCTCCTTGACGAGGCTGGCCTTCTTCTGCTCGGCCTCCTTGAGCAGCCCCTCCGCCTTCTTGACGGCGGCGATACGCACCTTGCCCGCCTCGGAGTTGGCGTCCGACACCAGCTCCTTGGCCTTCGCCTCCGCCTTGGCCAGCTGCTCCTCGGCGGCCTTGATGAGCGCGTCGCAGCGGTCGCCGGTGGACTTCATCGTCTCGGCGGCCTCGCGCCGGGCCCGCTCGTGCAGCTCCTCGATCTCGGTCGTGATGCGGTCGCGCAGCTCCTCCGCGCGCTCCCGGATCGCGGTGGCGTCGCGGCGGGCGCCGACCAGCAGCTCGTCGGCGTCCGTGCGGGCCTTCTCCACCAGCGAGTTGCCCTCGATCGTGGACTCGGAGACGATCCGCTCGGCCTCGCTGCGGGCCGCGCCGACCATCGTGTCGGCCTGCGACTCCGCGTCCGCGGTGGTCTTCAGCGCCTGCTCCTGCGCCTCGCTGAGCAGCTTGTCGACCTCGGCCGTGGTCTCGGTGATGAGCGTGTCGACCTGCTCGGCCGCCTCCGAACGCCGCTTGTTGGCGTCCTTGCGGGCCTCGTCCATGGTCCGCTCGGCCTCCTCGCGGGCGGAGTTGACCAGCCGTTCGGCCGTGGCTTCCGCGTCCGCCTTGAGCTGCTCGGCCTCCGCCCGCACCCGCTCGGCGTGCGCCTGTGCCGAGCCGACCGTCTCCGCGGCCTCCGCGCGCAGCCGCTCGGCCTCGCCGGTGGCGTCCCCGAGGAGTTGCTCGGCCGCCGCCAGGGCCTCCGCGCGCACCCGCTCGGCCTCGGCCGCGGTCTCCGTCTGGAGCCGGTCCGCCTCGGCGACCGTCTCGTTCTGCAGGCGCTCGGCCTCGTTGCGGGCCTCGGTGATGAGGGTGTCCGCCTGGGTCGCCGCGTCGGAGCGGATCCGGTTGGCGTCCTCGCGGGCGTCCGCCCGGGTCCGGGCGGCCGCCTGGTCGGCCTCGGCGAGCGCGTCCGAGGCCTCGGTGCGCACCCGCTGGGCGTACTCGCCGGCGTCCGCGCGCAGCCGCTCGGCCTCCGCCATCGCCTCCACGACCGTACGCTCGGCCAGCGCCTTGGCGGCCTCCGACTCCTCGTTCGCCTCGCGACGTACGCGGCTCGCGTCCTCGCTCGCCCGCTCCCGCTCGGCGTAGGCGTCGGCGCGGACCCGGTCCGCCTCCTCCTCGGCCTCCCGGCGCGTACGGTCCGCCGCGTGCTCGGCGGCCGAACGCAGCCCGGTGATCTCCTCCTGCGCCTGCTCGTGCAGCCCGGCGACGGAGTCCCGCACCTGCTGGGCGTGCTGCTCGGCGGCCGACACCATCTCGGTGGCCCGCCGGTCGGCCTCCTCGACCAGCCGGACCGCCTCGGCCTGTGCGTCCTCGACCCGCTTGCGGGCGGAGGCCAGCAGCTCCTCGCTCTGCTCGCGGGCCCGAAGCCGCTCCTGGTCGGCCTCTTCGCGGGCGGACCCGAGGGTCTCCTCGGCCTCACGGCGGCGCCGGGCGGCCTCCTCCTGAGCGGCGGCCAGCGTCTCGGACGCCTCCGTGCCGAGCCGTTCGGCGGCGGCCTGCGCCTCCGCGCGCACCCGGTCGGCGGTGTCCTGGGCCTCCGCCTTCAGCCGCTCGGCCTCGGCGGCGGCCTCGGAGCGCAGCCGTACGGCGACGGCCTCGCCCTCGGCACGCGAGGCGGACGCGTCGGACGCGGCCTCGTTGCGCAGCCGGTCGGCCTCGGCCTCGGCCTGCTGCTGGAGGGTACGGATGCGTTCGGCGGCCTCGGCGCGCAGCCGCTCGGTCTCCTCGGCGGCCTCGCGGCGGATCCGGGCGGCCTCCCCGCGGGCGTCCGTGAGCGCCTGCTCGGCCGACTCCAGCCGGTCCTGCGCCTCGGTCTGCAGCCGCGTCAGCTCCTCGGCGGCCTCGGCGCGGCGGGCCTCGACGGCGCGCTCGGTCTCCGCGCGCAGCTCGCGCGCGGCGGTCTCGGCGTCCGCCCTGACCGCCTCGGCCTGCTCCTCGGCCTCCGCCCGCAGCCGTTCGGCCTCCTTGCGGGCCCGGTCCAGGGTCTCCTCGGCCTGCCGGCGCAGGCTGGTCGCCCGCTCGATCGCCTCGGTGCGGACCTTCTCGCTGTCGGTGGTCGCCTTCTGCCGCAGCTCGTCGGCGTCCACCTTCGCCTTGGCCAGCAGCTCCTCGGCGGACCTGGCGGCCTCCTCGATCTGCGCGACCGCCTCCCGGCGGGCCTCCGCGCGGATCGACTCGCCCTCGGCGACCGCGTCGGCGCGCAGCTGCTCGGCCTCGCCGCGCAGCCGGCGGGCCTCCTCCTGCAGCTCGACCGTCTTGGCGCGGTACTCCTTGGTGTCGTCCTTCGCCGCGCCCTTGAGCTGCTCGGCGATGTCGTGCGCCTCGGCGCGCAGCCGGTCGGCCTCGGTCTCGGCCTCCGTGCGGATCCGCTCGGCCTCCTCGGCGGCGGCCCTGGTGGTCCGCTTGGCTTCCTCGGACGCCTTGTTCAGCACGTCCTCGGCGGTCCTGGCCGCCTTGGACAGCTGGGTCGCCGTCTCCTCGGCGGTGATCGAGCTGGCCTTCTCGGCGGCCTCGGCGAGGATCTTCTCGGCCTCGGCACGGGCGTCCGCCACCAGCTGCTCGGCCTCGGACCTGGTGGTCTCGGCCTCCTTGGTGGCCTCCTCGACCAGCCGGGCGACCTGCTCCTTCGCGGTGCGCGTGCGTGCCTCGCCCGCGGCCTCGGCGCTGGAGAGGGTCTTGGCGGCGGCCTCCTTGGCCTCCGTGACCAGCTTCTCGGCCTCGGTCTGCGCCTTGCGCAGGGCCTCCTCGGCCGCCGCCATCCGCTCCTCGGCGGCCCGGCTCAGCTCGGTGGCCTGCCGGCGGGCGGCGTCCGACTCGCCGACCGCGTCGGTGCGCAGCTGCTCGGCGTGGTCGGTGGCCTCCTGAGCCTGCTGGGAGGCGGCGTTCAGCAGGCGTTCGGCGTCGGTGCGGGCGCGGCGCAGGGTCTCCTGGGCCTCCGCGCGGGCCGTCTCGGCGTCGCTCTGGAGCCGCTCGCGGGCCTCCCGGGTCAGCCGCTCGGCCTCCGCGCGGGCGGCGGCCAGCGCCTGCTCGGCCTCGGCGCGGGACTCGTCGAGGAGACGGCGGGCCTGCTGTTCGGTGCGGGCGCGCAGCTGCTCGGCCCAGGCCACGTTCTCGTTGACGTGCGACTCGACGGTGGCGCGGCGCTCGGCCAGCTCCTGGTCGAGCTGCTGGCGCCGGGTCACCGCCTCCTGGTGCAGCTCCGCCTGGAGCCTGGCGGCCTGCTCGGCGTGCTCCTGCAGGATCCGCTGGGTCTGCGCGCGCGCCTCGGCGGCCATCCGCTCCGCGTCCTGGCGCAGCTGGTCGGCCTGCATCTGGGCATTGCGGAGCAACTGCTCGGCCTGATAGCCGATGTCACCGCCGTCGAAGGCGGGCCTGGTCATCAGGGTGCGGCGCGCCTCGTGCAGCTTGGCGCGCAGCACCTCGACCTGGTAGCCGAGGTCCTCGGCGTGCTGGATCGCCTTTTCCCGCTCGGTCTTCAGCCGCTTCATCTCGGCCTCGAACCGAGAGAGGTGGTCGACGTCAGCCGCCGGCTCTCGCTCCTGGCTCTCGTAGCCCCGCACTGCGCGGTCCCATCCGTCCCCTGGTCAGCTTCTCCAACGAGCTCCGTCCATCCGCCGAACGGGGCCCCCGGGGAATGGTGTCAGATCAACGGCGGAGCACGGGCTGCTGCCCCGACGCTCGTCCCCCGAAACCCGGACCCCGGCTCGGTCCTGCCGTCAAAGGCAGGACCCGGTCATCCCGGTTTGAGGGACGACCGCCCCCAACCCTACCGGCCCTTATGTACGGGGGTCAGTGCTCGGGCGACTCAACAGGGGCCGAAGTGACCAGTTCCGTGAGGACGCCATGGCAATCCTTGGGGTGCAGGAAGGTGATCCGCGACCCCATGGAACCACGCCGTGGCTCGTCGTACAGGACGCGTACGCCCTTGTCGCGGATGTCGGCGGCGTCCCCGTCCACGTCCGCCGTGCCGAAGGCGATGTGGTGGACGCCCTCCCCGTTCTTCGCGAGCCACTTGCCGACCGCGGAGTCCTCGCGGGTCGGCTCCAGCAGCTGGAGGTAGGAGGCGCCGCCGTCCGAGGTCTCGTTGATCTTGAGCATGGCCTCGCGCACGCCCTGCTCCTCGTTGACCTCGGTGTGGAACACCTCGAAGCCGTACGTGGCCCGGTAGAACTCGACGGTCGCGTCGAGGTCGTGGCAGGCGATCCCGATGTGGTCGATTCGCGTCAGCATGGATTCAGTGCAGCGCTCATCGGGTGGTTACGCAACGTGCGCGCGATCACACCGACGGCCCGATGACGGCACGGAGTGCCACTCAGTACATTCGAAGTAAACCCTCGTTCACTCCTCGGCCTGGGCAGGCCGGTAAGGGGATCGCAGCTCATGCCTTCTGGAACGAACAGCTCGGTGATCGTCGCGGGTGCACGCACCCCCATGGGACGACTGCTCGGCTCCCTCAAGTCCTTCTCCGGAGCCGATCTGGGCGGCTTCGCGATCAAGGCCGCCCTCGACCGTGCGGGGATCGGCGGCGACCAGGTGCAGTACGTGATCATGGGCCAGGTGCTCCAGGCCGGCGCCGGCCAGATCCCGGCCCGCCAGGCCGCCGTGAAGGCCGGCATCCCGATGAACGTCCCGGCGCTCACCATCAACAAGGTGTGCCTCTCCGGCCTCGACGCCATCGCCCTGGCCGACCAGCTGATCCGCGCCGGCGAGTTCGACATCGTCGTGGCGGGCGGCCAGGAGTCCATGACCAACGCCCCGCACCTGCTGCCGAAGTCCCGCGAGGGCTTCAAGTACGGCGCGGTCCAGATGATCGACGCCATGGCCTACGACGGCCTCACCGACGCCTTCGAGGGCATCGCCATGGGCGAGTCCACGGAGAAGCACAACACCCGCCTCGGCATCGGCCGCGCCGAGCAGGACGAGATCGCCGCGCTGTCCCACCAGCGGGCCGCCGCCGCGCAGAAGAACGGCCTGTTCGAGGCCGAGATCACCCCGGTGGAGATCCCGCAGCGCAAGGGCGACCCGGTCCTGTTCAGCAAGGACGAGGGCATCCGCGGCGACACCACCGCGGAGTCCCTGGGCAAGCTGCGCCCGGCCTTCAGCAAGGACGGCACGATCACCGCGGGGTCGAGCTCCCAGATCTCGGACGGCGCGGCCGCCGTGGTCGTGATGAGCAAGGCCAAGGCCGAGGAGCTGGGCCTGACCTGGCTCGCCGAGATCGGCGCGCACGGCAATGTGGCCGGACCGGACAACAGCCTGCAGTCCCAGCCGTCCAACGCCATCCTGCACGCCCTGAAGAAGGACGGCCTGGAGGTCTCCGACCTCGACCTCATCGAGATCAACGAGGCCTTCGCCGCCGTCGCCGTGCAGTCAATGAAGGACCTCGGCGTGTCCACGGAAAAGGTGAACGTCAACGGCGGCGCGATCGCGCTGGGCCACCCGATCGGCATGTCCGGCGCCCGTCTCGTCCTCCACCTGGCGCTGGAGCTCAAGCGGCGCGGAGGCGGCGTCGGCGCGGCCGCGCTGTGCGGTGGCGGCGGCCAGGGTGACGCGCTGATCGTGCGGGTACCGAAGGCGTAAGCATCCTCGTTGTGCGTGTCTGTACGTCTGTGAACTGAACGGAGCTGTTTGATGCAGGACGTCTCCTCTCTGGTGGCCCAGGCCAGGGAAGGCCGGCCGCGGGCCGTGGCCCGGCTGATCTCCCTCGTGGAGGGGGCGTCCCCGCAGCTCAGGGAGGTCATGGCGGCCCTGGCCCCGCTGACCGGCAACGCCTATGTGGTCGGTCTGACGGGCTCCCCGGGCGTCGGCAAGTCGACCTCCACCTCCGCGCTGGTCACGGCGTACCGCAAGCAGGGCAGGCGGGTCGGCGTCCTGGCCGTCGACCCGTCCTCGCCGTTCTCGGGCGGCGCCCTGCTCGGCGACCGCGTCCGCATGTCGGACCACGCCTCCGACCCGGGCGTCTACATCCGCTCGATGGCGACCCGCGGCCACCTGGGCGGCCTGGCCTGGGCCGCCCCGCAGGCGATCCGCGTCCTGGACGCGGCGGGCTGTGACGTGATCCTGGTGGAGACGGTCGGCGTCGGCCAGTCGGAGGTCGAGATCGCCTCCCAGGCCGATACGAGCGTGGTGCTGCTGGCCCCGGGCATGGGCGACGGCATCCAGGCGGCCAAGGCGGGCATCCTGGAGATCGGCGACGTGTACGTCGTCAACAAGGCGGACCGGGACGGCGCCGACGCCACCGCCCGCGAACTGAACCACATGCTGGGCCTCGGCGAGTCCCGCGGCCCCGGCGACTGGCGCCCGCCGATCGTGAAGACGGTCGCGGCCCGCGCCGAGGGCGTCGACGAGGTCGTGGAGGCCCTGGAGAAGCACCGCGCGTGGATGGAGGAGCGCGGTGTCCTCGCGGAGCGCCGGAAGGCCCGGGCGGCCCGCGAGGTGGAGACCATCGCGGTGACGGCCCTGCGCGAACGCATCGGCGACCTCCACGGCGACCGCCGCCTCAGCGCGCTCGCGGAGCGCATCGTCGCGGGCGAGCTGGACCCCTACCGCGCGGCGGACGAGCTGGTCGCGGGCCTGACACAGGGGTGAACGGGTCGCCGAGCCCGACGCCGGCACCGCTGGTTCGAGGGGCATGGATACAGGCCCGCACCCCTGAGAGCGGCAATTCCGTCAGCGCCGGGCCGCGCGACCCACCCCCCGCCCAGCTGTGCCACCCGCACCCGTCAGGGGCGCCCCCGCTGCCCTCTCAGATGCTCGGCGATCGGCTTCAGGGCCTTGTCCAGTTCCGTCAACGCCTCCGGCGACAGCAGATCGATGAAGTGCCGCCGCACGGAGGCGACATGATGTGGCGCCACCTTCTTCATCGTGTCCATGCCATGCTCGGTCAGCACGGCGTACAGCCCCCGCCGGTCGGACTCGCAGTTCTCACGGCGCACCAGGTTCGCGTTCTCCATCCGCGTGATCTGGTGCGACAGCCGGCTCTTGGACTGAAGAGTCGCGGAGGCGAGGTCGCTCATCCGCATCCGGTGGTCCTCCGACTCGGACAGATTCACGAGAATCTCGTAGTCGTTCATAGTCAGGCCGAACGGCTGCAGATCCTTCTCCAGCTGGTACGTCAACAGCCTGTTGACCTCCAGGTGGGTGCGCCAGGCGCACTGCTCCGCATCGGTCAGCCAGCGCGTGGCCGTCTCGGTCTCCATGAATGAAGTCTACCTAAAAAGTTGAATTCCGAACTACATTGGATGGTGTGACAGTGCGCACGCGTTCGATGTCACCCTCCGCAGACTACCGCTCACAGCCCGAAGCGGCGCTGGAGGTCTCCGAGCTGTCCGGGAAGACGCGGTCCAGCAGATGGTTGCTGACCGTGTCCGCCCGGTGCCGCTCCGCCACCTCCGGGCACCCCTGGTTCGGACGGAACGACACCCGTCGCCGCCTCCTCCATGAGGGACTCCGTCGACTGCAGCAGGACCGTCCCGGCGCCCACGAACTCGAACTGGTGCTCCTCCCCGGATACCCCGCCGAGGCCCGTCATCGCACGTAGACCGCCCAGCACACCCGTCAGATACCCGTGGTCGTAGTGATGACACGGCGACGGGCAGTCGGCCCACCCGACGAGCGCCTGCGGGTCGACCCGGATCGGGGGTTCCATGAACACCACCGGACCGTTAGATGCGGCGACAAACTTTCCGGTTCCGATAAGGGTCAGAAAACCCGGCACGATCGATTGCTTGAGCGCGAGACTTGGCTGAAAAGCGAGCAGGTTGCCCGCGCGAATGGTCAAGTTCCCGTCGTCCAGGTCGTAGGAGTTGACGTCGAAGGCCCGGTCGGCGAGCAGCATCTTGCCCGAGCCCTCCGCCACGACCCAGTCGCTCGCGTGCAGTGGCGAATGGAACGAGGTACGGACAAGTCGGTCGAGTCGCCCGTGCCCGATGCCGTTGAACTCGATCGCCCCGTAGTAGGCGATCATCTTCCCCTTCTGCAGGAACCACTGCCCGCTCTTGAGCTCGACGCAGAACGTGTACTTGTTCACGTTGTCGTCGGCGGGCAGCGTCATCGGGTCGTACACCACCGGGCCGCCGGGGGTGCCGTACGTGCTTCCGTAGGCGCTCACAGCTTCTCCTCCGACGCCTGGACGTACACCGTGCCGTTGCCGCTCAGCTCCAGCTGGAAGGCCTCTCCGGAGCCACGGCCCACCATCTCGCGCCAGCCCAGCGCGGCGGACAGCTTGTTGCGGACCTCGCCGTGGTGGGCGACGTAGGCCTGCGGGTCGACGTGGACCGGGCGCTGGGGGGTGATCGGGATCTCGAAGACGCCGCCGTGCGCCATCACCGCGACGGAGCCCTGCCCCTGGAGGGTGGTGGTGAACAGGCCCTGCCCGGTGACCTGGCCGCGGACCAGGCCCATCACCCCGCCCTGCGAGCCCATGAACATCGTGCCCTGCCGGAGCGTGCCCTCGAAGGCCAGCAGGCGGTCGGCCTCCACGTAGAGGGTGTCGCCGGAGAGGTTGATGACGTGGACGTGGTGGCCGCCGTGCCCGAAGAAGACCGTGCCGCTGCCCTCGACGGTCATCAGCGGGGTCGCCTCGCCCGTCACCCGGCGCCCGATCATGGACATCAGCCCGCCCTGGCCGCCCTGGATGTTCGGAGTGAAGGACACGTCCCCCTTGTAGGCGAGCATCGCCCCGCGCTGACTGAACAGCCGCTGCCCGGGCAGCACGGTCGCCTCGACCATCTTGGAGTTGATCTCCCGGAACGCCATGGCTACAGATCCCCCGCGATCGTGTTCCGCTCGCTCGGCTGCACGTACACCAGTCCGTCGCCCTCGAAGCGGATCTGGAAGGCCTCGCCGCCGCCCTCCCCGAAGAACGTGCGGAACGTCACGCCGGACTGGAAGGACTGCCGGACATTGCCCTGGTGGGCGATGTAGGCACCCGGATCGACGATCAGCGGGTACTGCGGGCTGACCCGGAGCACGACCGCCGGCCCGTCGGACATGATCGCCGCCTGTCCGTGCCCCTCGACGGTCGTCGTGAACAGGCCGTTGCCCTGCGAGGCGCCGCGCAGCCCGGTGAACGTCGTGCCCGTGCGCAGGCCCGCGTCCGTCACGAGCAGGTTGCTCGACTCCACGTACAGCTTGTCGCCCTGGAGGCTCACGAGGTTGATCTCGGTCGCCCGGTCCGCGAACCAGCAGGTGCCGTGCCCCTTCACCTCCATCACCGTCATCTGCTCGCCGGTGAGCCGCCGGGTCACCATCCCGCGCAGCCCCTCGCCCCCACCCGTGAGCTTCTTGAAACTCATCTGCCCGTCGTACGCGACCATCGAGCCGTTCTTCGCCTTCACGGCGTCCCCGGTCATGTCGACGGCGAGCACCTTGCTGCCTTGCAGTCGGAACATCGCCACGCAGCGAAAGTAGCGGCGCCGCGGGTGGACGGAACAGAGCCCGTGGGTGGACACGCACCCTGAGCGGACCCCTAGGGCCGTCGTTTGCCACAATGGGGGACGCTTGTGCCTCCGTTCACAAACTGTGGACGTCTCTCCCACCGAAGGTGACCAGTGGACCTCAAGACAGCCTCCGCCATCCGCCGCCTCCGCCTCATCTCCGTGCCGGAGGGCATTTCCTGGATCGTTCTCGCGACCTGCACGGTCATCAAGTACACGGTCGACTCCGGAGTGAACGTCGCCCCGGTGCTGGGCCCGATCCACGGCGTGCTGTTCATCCTCTACGTGATCTTCTGGGCCGACGCCTGGAACCGCACCAAGTGGAACAAGGGCAAGGCAGCCCTCTACTTCGCCTACTCGATCATCCCGTTCGGCGGCTTCATCATCGAGCGTGCGCTGCGCCGCGAGGCCGAGGACGCCGTCATCGCGGCCCGCGCCCGCAAGGAAGGAGTCGTGAACGCATGATCGTCGCCTTCTCCGTGACACCCCTCGGCGTCGGCGAGGACGTGGGGGAGTACGTCGCCGAGGCCGTCCGCGTCGTCCGTGAGTCGGGGCTGCCCAACCGCACCGACGCCATGTTCACGTCCATCGAGGGCGAGTCGTGGGACGAGGTCATGGACGTCGTCAAGCGTGCCGTCGCCGCCGTGGAGAAGCGCGCCCCACGCGTGTCGCTCGTCCTCAAGGCCGACATCCGCCCCGGCGTGACCGACGGGCTCACCTCCAAGGTCGAGACCGTCGAACGGCACCTGGCGGGGTAGTCGGCCCCCTTTTGAGCGGTCGTCGGCGGAGGTGTACGTTCCCCTCCTGATCATCCGAGCGATCGCTCGACTTCACCCGTTCTGGCCTGGGGGAACACCATGCGTCTCTACAGAGAGACACACATACGCGCCGATCTCGACGAACTGTGGGCGCGCACCCAGGACCCCGTCACGCGCCTGCGCTGGGACCTCCGCTTCACGTCGATCGACCCCCTGCCGGCCGTGGAGGGCGAGCCGCGGCGCTTCACCTGCACCTGGCGCGTGCTGCCGCTCCTCACCGTTCCCGGCACCGGGGTCGCCGCCGGCGAGAAGGACCGCCCCGACGGCACGCGCGTGTGCGCCCTGCGCTTCTCCTCCTCGCACCCGCTCTCCCCGGTCGCCGAGGCGAGCGCCTACTGGCGTTACATGCCCGACGCGCAGGGCGTGCGCCTGCTCACCGGGTACGAGTACCGCGCCCGCGGGGGCGCCTTCGGGACGGTCGCGGACCGCCTGGTGCTCCGGCCGCTGACCGGCTGGGCGACGGGGTGGTCCTTCGACCGGCTCCGGCTCTGGCTGGAGCGTGGGATCACCCCCGAGCGTGCCCTGGTCAACTGGATCGTCGAGCTGGCGGTCCGCGCGGTCGTCCTCACGGTGTGCCTGACCGGACTGGGGCTGCAGTCGCTGCTGCGGCTCTTCGGGACCTTCGCCGACACCGTGGCGTATCTGTGCCCGCTGCTCCTGGTGGTCGCCGGGTCCCTCGCGGTCTTCAAGGCGCCGCTGGCGGGGACACCCGCCGCCCGGCGGTGTCTGCGCGCGCCGGTCACCCAGGCACGCGCGCCCCGGGTGCTGCGCCGGCTCGAGGCGTATGGATGAGGGTGCGGGCGACCGGGAACGAGAGGCGACCGAAACCCGAGACGGGGCTGCCCGGAATATGACCGGCCGGTAGGGTCTGATGACGTGCCGAAGCCACTCAGCCTCCCGTTCGACCCCATCGCCCGCGCCGACGAGCTCTGGAAGCAGCGCTGGGGAAACGTGCCGTCCATGGCCGCGATCACCTCGATCATGCGGGCCCAGCAGATCCTGCTCGCCGAGGTGGACGCGGTGGTCAAGCCGTACGGACTGACGTTCGCGCGGTACGAGGCACTGGTGCTGCTCACCTTCTCCAAGGCCGGCGAGCTGCCCATGTCCAAGATCGGCGAGCGCCTGATGGTGCATCCCACCTCCGTGACGAACACCGTCGACCGGCTGGTGAGGTCCGGGCTGGTCGCCAAGCGTCCCAATCCCAACGACGGCCGCGGCACCCTCGCCGTCATCACCGACAAGGGCCGCGAGGTGGTCGACGCGGCCACCCGCGACCTGATGGCGATGGACTTCGGGCTCGGCGTGTACGACGCGGAGGAGTGCGCGGAGATCTTCGCGATGCTCCGCCCGCTGCGCATCGCGGCACACGACTTCGACGAGGACTGAGCCCGGGGACCGGGCCGGGGACCGACCCCGGACAAGATCTCCCGGAACGGGTGGCTACGCTCGACTCCATGAAGAAGAGCGTGCTGACCCGCTACCGCGTCATGGCCTACACCACCGGTGTCCTGCTGGTGCTGCTGTGCCTGAGCATGATCGCGAAGTACGGGCTGGACATCAGCGGTGCCGCCGACGTCACCAGGGTCGTCGCCATCGCCCACGGCTGGCTGTACGTCGTCTATCTCGTCGTCGCCTTCGACCTGGGGTCCAAGACGAAGATGCCGATCGGCAAGCAGCTGTGGGTGCTGCTCGCGGGGACGATCCCGACGGCCGCCTTCTTCGTCGAGCGGCGGATCAGCCGCGAGCTGGAGGCCACGGTGGCCGACCAGGCCCCGGCCGTCGCCAAGGTGTAACGCGTCTCACCGCCGTACGGACACCGTGCGGCGGTCAGCCATCGACATTTACTAGGACGTCCAAGTAAATTCGATGGTATGGACGCTCACGCCATCGAGGAGGGCCGCCGGCGCTGGCAGGCCCGCTACGACGCAGCGCGCAAGCGCGACGCAGACTTCACCACGCTCTCCGGCGATCCCGTGGAGCCGGTGTACGGGCCCCGACCGGGCGACACGTACGAGGGATTCGAGCGGATCGGCTGGCCCGGGGAGTACCCCTTCACGCGCGGGCTCCATCCGACCGGCTACCGCGGGCGTACCTGGACGATCCGGCAGTTCGCCGGGTTCGGCAACGCCGAGCAGACCAACGAGCGCTACAAGATGATCCTGGCCGCCGGTGGCGGCGGCCTGTCCGTCGCCTTCGACATGCCGACGCTCATGGGCCGCGACTCCGACGACCCCCGCTCGCTCGGCGAGGTCGGGCACTGCGGGGTCGCCATCGACTCGGCCGCCGACATGGAGGTCCTGTTCAAGGACATCCCGCTGGGCGATGTGACGACGTCGATGACCATCAGCGGCCCGGCCGTGCCCGTCTTCTGCATGTACCTGGTCGCCGCGGAGCGGCAGGGCGTGGACCCGTCGGTGCTCAACGGCACGCTCCAGACCGACATCTTCAAGGAGTACATCGCGCAGAAGGAGTGGCTCTTCCAGCCCGAGCCGCATCTGCGTCTGATCGGCGACCTCATGGAGTACTGCGCGGCCGGTATTCCCGCCTACAAGCCGCTGTCCGTGTCCGGCTACCACATCCGTGAGGCCGGGGCCACGGCCGCGCAGGAGCTGGCGTACACCCTGGCCGACGGCTTCGGGTACGTCGAACTGGGGCTCAGCCGCGGCCTGGACGTGGACGTCTTCGCGCCCGGCCTGTCCTTCTTCTTCGACGCGCACGTCGACTTCTTCGAGGAGATCGCCAAGTTCCGTGCGGCGCGCCGGATCTGGGCGCGCTGGATGCGGGACGTGTACGGCGCGAAGAGCGACAAGGCGCAGTGGCTGCGGTTCCACACCCAGACCGCCGGTGTGTCGCTGACGGCCCAGCAGCCGTACAACAACGTCGTCCGTACGGCCGTGGAGGCGCTGGCGGCCGTTCTCGGTGGCACCAACTCCCTGCACACCAACGCGCTGGACGAGACCCTCGCGCTGCCCAGCGAGCAGGCCGCGGAGATCGCGCTGCGCACCCAGCAGGTGCTGATGGAGGAGACCGGGGTCGCCAACGTGGCGGATCCGCTGGGCGGTTCCTGGTACGTCGAGCAGCTGACGGACCGGATCGAGGCCGACGCGGAGAAGATCTTCGAGCAGATCAAGGAGCGGGGCCTGAGGGCCCATCCGGACGGGCGGCACCCGATCGGGCCGGTCACCTCCGGGATCCTGCGCGGGATCGAGGACGGCTGGTTCACCGGGGAGATCGCCGAGTCCGCCTTCCGCTACCAGCAGGCCCTGGAGAAGGGCGACAAGAAGGTCGTCGGCGTCAATGTCCACACCGGGTCCGTCACCGGGGATCTGGAGATCCTGCGGGTCAGCCACGAGGTGGAGCGGGAGCAGGTGCGGGTGCTCGCCGACCGGAAGGCCGGGCGCGACGAGGCCGCGGTGCGGTCCGCGCTGGACGCGATGCTGGGCGCGGCCCGGGACGGGTCCAACATGATCGAGCCGATGCTGGACGCGGTGCGCGCGGAGGCCACCCTGGGGGAGATCTGCGGGGTGCTGCGGGACGAGTGGGGGGTGTACACCGAGCCGGCGGGCTTCTGAGCGGGCTCAGGCGGACGAGGTCAGGCCCAGGAGCAGCACGCGCGTGAAGTCGCGCACCCACCCCTCGTCCGCCGGTTTGCCGCTCACCAGGGTGCGGTGGACCACCGCGCCCGCCACCATGTCGAAAATGAGGTCGACCGTGCGGGCGGCTTCCTCCGGGCCGGGCTCGGGCGGGAGTTCGCCACGTGCCTGAGCCCGTGCCCGGCCCGCCAGGACCAGCCGCTTCTGGCGTTCCACGACCGATGCGCGGATGCGCTCGCGCAGCGCGTCGTCCCGGGTGGACTCGGCGACCACCGCCATCAGGCCGCTCTTGGCCTCCGGACGGGCCAGGATGGCCGCGAACTGCAGGACCACGCCCTCGATGTCGGCGGCCAGGCTGCCGCGGTCGGGCAGCTCCAGCTCGTCGAAGAGTTCCGCCACCGCGTCGCACACCAGCTCGGGCTTGCCGGCCCAGCGGCGGTACAGCGTCGTCTTCGCGACTCCGGCCCGCGTCGCCACGTCTCCCAGGGTGAGCTTGGACCAGCCCAGCTCCACCAGCGCCTCCCGGGTCGCGGCCAGGATCGCGGTGTCCGCGGCGGCGTTGCGGGGGCGCCCCGTGCGGCTGGCGGGAGTGCGGCTCTGCATCCCTTGACCATAACCGGCGGGATCTGTGCGGTCGTGAGGGAGATCACCGGCGGGTGGTGTCGCGCGGGGTCCGCATGGCATTACGCTACGAGTCGTAGCGAAAGCTCGTGAGGGCTCGTGACGGACGTACACGAGGCGTGCGCGGGCGGTGCCCACGGGGGCGTGGGGTGGGGACCCGGCGCCCACTGCACACGGTTTTTCATTTCGACGCGGTAACGGGGGAGGATAGACGCATGCAGCCACGGAACATGTCCATGAGCGGCGTCGTCGACCTCGCCGCGGTGAAGGCGGCCCAGGAGGCCAAGGCCAAGGCCGAGCAGACGCGCGCCGAGGTCGCCCGGCAGGGTGGTACGGGTGCCGTCGCCCCGGCCGATCTCGTCATCGACGTCGATGAGGCGGGCTTCGAGAGGGACGTCCTCCAGCGGTCCGCCGAAGTGCCCGTAGTGATCGACTTCTGGGCCGAGTGGTGTCAGCCCTGCAAGCAGCTGAGCCCGGTCCTGGAGCGGCTGGCCGTCGAGTACGACGGGCGCATCCTCCTCGCGAAGATCGACGTCGACGCCAACCAGATGCTGATGCAGCAGTTCGGGGTGCAGGGCATCCCGGCCGTGTTCGCCGTCGTGGCGGGACAGGCGCTGCCGCTGTTCCAGGGGGCGGCCGGCGAGCAGCAGATCCGGCAGACGCTGGACCAGCTGGTGCAGGTCGCCGAGCAGCGGTTCGGCATCACCGGCCTGACCGTCGATGCGGACGCGCAGCCCGGCGGTGCGGCCGTACAGGAGCAGGTGGGGCCGCACGAGGTGGCGCTGAACGCCGCCGCCGAGGCGCTGGACGCGGGCGACCTGGGCGGCGCCATCCAGGCCTACACGAACGTGCTGGCCGACGACCCGGCCCACCCCGAGGCCAAACTGGGGCTCGCGCAGGCCGAGTTGCTGCAGCGGGTGCAGGGCTTCGACCCGCAGAAGGTCCGCCGGGAGGCCGCCGAGAAGCCGAAGGACGTCGACGCGCAGATCGCCGCCGCCGATCTGGACCTGGTGGGCGGGCATGTCGAGGACGCCTTCGGGCGGCTGATCGAGACCGTGCAGCGCACGGTCGGTGACGACCGGGACACGGTACGCCGACGGCTGCTGGAGCTGTTCGAGGTCGTGGGGCCCGAGGACCCGCGGGTGGTGGGCGCCCGAAGGGCCCTCGCCCGGGCCTTGTTCTGACCAGTCGCTAAACGCCACGGCTTGTGATGCCGGGGTGAAAGGTTTGCCGACGAGTCGTCACGGTGACAGTGCTTTACCAAATCTTGGTAATCGCACCGTCTGTTACTCGGAGTAAGTCGAGGCCGTTGATCTGTCTGGTTTCGTCCAGAGATCAACGGCTTTGCTTTGCCCTTGGATGCCACCCAGCGTCGCGCTCCGAGATCGGTCGGTCGTCCTCCGGTTATCCGGCCGTTACTAGCCAGTAACGAACCCCCTTGTGCCCGGGCCGAGAATGCACCACGATCGGCGACGCTCGGTCCATTCCCGCACCCCGGCAGCCGGTCGGGTCACGGGAGAATCTGGGTCCCCACCGAGCAGAGCCGGCGGCAGTGGCGCCGGCTCTTGGGCAGGGGGGTCTTCGCCCACCCGGCGAAGCCTGTCCAGCAAGGTTGTGCGTGATGCGTGTCAGGCGCGACCAGTGGTTGTCGCTCGGGGGTGATCGCCGGTGATTCGGGCGCGGTTCGCGCCACCGAGCGCGGGCGCTCTCCTTCCCGAGGACGTAGCACTTCTCCCATCCCTGCCTGGCCGAGCCGCCGACGGTGGCGAGTCCGGGCCAGGAGATGTACGTCCGAGAAGGAGGAAATATGGAGTCCCAGGTGCGTGGCGGGACCAGATGGAAGCGGTTCGCTGTGGTCATGGTGCCCAGCGTGGCCGCCACGGCGTGCATAGGTGTCGCCCTCGCGCAGGGCGCTCTCGCCGCGTCGTTCAGTGTGTCGGGTCAGTCGTTCAAGGTGACGGCGGACAAGCTGGTCGGTCAGGGCTTCGAGCAGTACGGAGCGATCGACAGCGGGTACACCCTCAGCGGACAGAAGACGGCGCACCCGGTTGCGGTCTCGGCCTTCAAGTCGGCCACGATCAACAACATGTGCCAGTCCGTCGTCACGCCGGACATCCCGGTGTTCGGCTCGGTGAGCCTGATCCTGAAGGCGGGCGCGGACAAGCCGGTCGAGGCTGACAACCTCTACATCGACGTCTCCGACCTCAACGCCGACGCCACCTTCAACAACATCGACATCGGTGTGGCCGGCAAGGACGCCAGCAAGGGTCCGGGCATGAAGGGCGGCGGCGAGCAGGCCAACCCGTACGGGTTCGCCCAGCAGGCCGACTCGGCCACGCTGACGGACGTGAAGCAGACGGCCTGGGCGACCACGGCCGGAACCTTCAAGCTCAGCGGCTTGCACATGTCGCTGCAGACGGGTACGCACGAGTGCTACTGAGCACGCGTTGATGGGCGGGGGAGCCGGTGGCGCCCCCGCCCGTCCACTCTCCGGCCGTGTTTCACACGCGGCACACATCACCACCACAGCAACGCCGCACCAGGGAGCTGTTTTCCATGAGCGCCGAGACCTCTGCCGCCGCGCCCGGCCAGTTCACCCGCCGGAGGCTGCAGTTCCGCGCCTGGCGGGGCACCCGTCCGTTCTGGGCCGGACTGTTCACCATGCTCGGCGGATTTCTCATCCTGTACTTTCCGTACGCACACCTGCAGCTGGGCCACCTCTCGATGACGATGGGGACGCCGGGCGGCTCCAGTTCCCTGATCATCGGCGCGCTGCTCATGGTCCTCGGCATCACCCTCTGGTTCCAGCTGCACACCCGGGTCTTCGCGGGTGTCGCGGCGATTCTGCTGGCGCTGGTGTCCATTCCGCTGTCCAACATCGGCGGCTTCATCGTCGGCTTCCTGTTCTCGCTGATCGGCGGAGCGATGGCCGTGGCCTGGGCGCCGGGCGCGCCGCCGCAGCCGCAGCCGCCGGCCGAGGCGGCCCCGGGCGAGGGCGGTGCCCCGCAGACCGCGGAGCCGCCGCTGCAGTACCCGGACGCGGTGGAGTCGAACGACCTGTCAGGAACGAGCCCGGCCAACGGGGCGAACGGGAGGCACAGTGCCGGCTGACGAGGTGACCCGCGGGACCGATGTGGACGGGTCCCGCGCGAGAACCGGGCCCCGCCACGCGGCCCCCAGGAAGCCGCTGTTCACCAGGTTCCACATGCCGGCCGGCAAGGCGATCGCCTCCGTGGCGATGCCGACGGCGGTGCTGATGGGCATGGGCTTCACGTCCACGCTGGCCCTCGCGGCCGGCAACGGCGGCAGCCCGTCCCCGTCGACGACGGCCAAGAGCCTGACGGCGGACGAGTACAAGAACTGCGTCAAGGCGCTGGACGGCTCCAAGGACCCCTCGTCCTCGCCCTCGCCGTCCGCCTCGAAGAGCGCGGCCACGGCCACGCCGTCGCCCTCGGCGAGCACCGGCGCGAAGGACTCGAAGTCCGGCGGCACGGGCACCTCCTCTTCGCCGGATTCAGGTTCCGGCGACCAGGCCACGCCCAAGCCGACCGCGACCTCCGGCTCGTCCGGTTCCGGCTCGGACGCGGGCTCCGGCTCGTCGGGTTCGTCCTCGCCCTCCGGCGGTGCCACGGCCTCGCCCACCCCGTCGGCCTCCAAGAGCAGCGGCGGTCTGCTGGGCACCCTCGGCGACACGCTCGGCGGGATCCTCGGCGGCGGCAGCTCGGACTCGGGCAGCTCCTCCGCGAGCCCCACGCCGTCGGCGAGCGCGTCCTCGGGATCCTCGTCCCCCTCGGGTACGTCGTCGTCCGGGTCGAAGGTCACCGACACCGTGGGCGGCACCGTCGCCAAGGCCACCAAGACGGTCGGCGACACGGTGAAGAAGACCACCGACACGGTCTCCAAGACGGCCGGGGACGCCACCAAGACGGCCCAGGGCGCGGCCGCGTCGGCCACGCCGAGCCCGTCGGCGAGCTCCTCCGCCTCGGCGCAAAACTGCCCGGCGGCCACGACCGACCAGGGCGGCGTCGACAACAAGGTGCCGGTGGCGGACGACCCCTGGTACCTCAGTGCCAGCTCGCTGCTGCTCAAGGGCGCCGACTACCAGGGCATCGTGGAGGTGAAGACGGCGTCCGGCACCACCAAGAAGGTGCTGAAGTACGTCATCTCCGACGGCACGGACATCGGCGACCTGCACCAGACGGTGAACGACAAGCTCTCCGGGAAGACCTACCACGTGCAGGCGGCCCAGGGCTCGACGTCCACCATCCGGGGCGGCGCCACGACGATGTACACCGAGAGCATCTCGGGCAACCTGTTCGGTCTGATCCCGATGACCTTCACGCCCGACAGCCCGCCCCCGCTGAACCTGCCGCTGATCTACTTCACCAACGTCAAGGTGGTCCAGGCGGCACAGTTCGGCGGCAACCTGCACGTGCCCGGCATGCATGTGTACACGACCGGCTGACCGGTCCTGCAAAGCCCGTTCGGGAGCCGCACACAGCTGAGGGCGCCCCCTGGTCCAGGGGGCGCCCTCAGCGCCGTACAAGGCCCTTGTGGGGCTTGTCAGTTGTTCTGGGTGCCACCGAGGTGGTGGACGCGCAGCATGTTGGTGGTGCCGGGGACGCCGGGGGGCGAGCCGGCGGTGATGATGACCGTGTCGCCCGCGTCGAAGCGGTCCAGCCGGGCGACCTCCTGGTCCACCAGGTCGACCATCTCGTCCGTGGTGTTCACGAACGGCACGACGTGCGGCTCCACGCCCCAGCTGAGGGTGAGCTGGTTGCGGGTGCCCTCGTCCGTGGTGAAGGCGATGATCGGCTGGACCGCGCGGTAGCGGGACAGGCGGCGCGCGGTGTCACCGGACTGGGTGAAGGCGATCAGGCCCCGGCCGCCGAGGAAGTCGGCGATCTCGCAGGCCGCGCGGGCCACCGAACCGCCCTGGGTGCGCGGCTTCTTGCCCGGCACCAGCGGCTGCAGGCCCTTGGAGAGCAGCTCCTGCTCGGCCGCCTGGACGATCTTCGACATGGTCTTGACCGTCTCGACCGGGTACGCGCCCACGCTGGACTCGGCCGACAGCATGACCGCGTCGGCGCCGTCGAGGATCGCGTTGGCCACGTCGGAGGCCTCGGCGCGGGTCGGACGGGAGTTGGTGATCATCGACTCCATCATCTGGGTCGCGACGATCACCGGCTTGGCGTTGCGCCGGCACAGCTCGATCAGGCGCTTCTGCACCATGGGGACCTTCTCGAGCGGGTACTCGACGGCGAGGTCACCGCGGGCGACCATCACACCGTCGAACGCCATCACGACGTCCTCCATGTTCTCCACCGCCTGCGGCTTCTCCACCTTGGCGATGACCGGGACCCGGCGGCCCTCCTCGTCCATGACGCGGTGCACGTCGTGGACGTCCTTGGCGTCCCGGACGAAGGACAGGGCGACCAGGTCGCAGCCCATGCGGAGGGCGAAGCGCAGGTCCTCGACGTCCTTCTCGCTCAGCGCGGGCACGTTGACGGCCGCGCCGGGCAGGTTGATGCCCTTGTGGTCGGAGACGACACCGCCCTCGATGACGATCGTCTTCACCCGGGGGCCCTCGACGTCCAGGACCTTCAGCTCGACGTTGCCGTCGTTGATCAGGATCTGGTCGCCGCGCGAGACGTCGCCCGGCAGTCCCTTGTACGTCGTACCGCAGATGTGCTTGTCGCCGGGCACGTCCTCGATCGTGATGACGAACTCGTCACCGCGCTCGAGCTCGACCGGGCCCTCGGCGAAGGTCTCCAGGCGGATCTTCGGGCCCTGCAGGTCGGCGAGGACGCCGATGGGCCGGCCGGTCTCCTTGGACGCGGCCCGGACGCGGTCGTACCGCGCCTGGTGCTCGGCGTGGGAGCCGTGGCTGAAGTTGAACCGGGCCACATTCATGCCCGCCTCGATCATGGCGACGAGCATCTCGTGGGAGTCGACCGCGGGGCCGAGAGTACAGACGATTTTCGAACGGCGCATGGGGCGATCCTATCGGTTTGTTTCGCTACGGAATATTCCGTCTGGCGGAAGATACAAATGAGTGCCGCACCGCTCAGGTGCTGCTATTCAGTTGTTCTTTCCGACCAGTGCGTAGGTCTGCGTCGCGATCTCCAGTTCTTCATCCGTCGGAACCACGGCGACTGCGACACGCGCACCCTTCGGCGAGATGATCCTGGCCCGGTCCGCTCGCACGGCGTTCAGCTCCGGGTCGACCGCCAGGCCCAGGGACTCCAGGCCCGTGATCGCCGCCGCCCGCACGGGCGCCGCGTTCTCGCCGACCCCCGCCGTGAACGCGACGGCGTCCACCTCCCCGAGCACGGCGTAATAGGCGCCGATGTACTTCTTGAGCCGGTGAATGTAAATGTCGAACGCGAGAGCGGCCGCTTCGTCACCCTCGTCGATCCGGCGGCGGATCTCCCGCATGTCGTTGTCCCCGCACAGACCGAACAGGCCGCTCCTCTTGTTGAGAAGAGTGTCGATCTCGTCCATGGACATTTCGCCAACCCGGGCCAAATGGAAGATGACGGCCGGATCCACATCACCGGAGCGCGTACCCATCACCAGCCCCTCCAAAGGAGTGAGCCCCATGGAGGTGTCCACGCACCGGCCCCCGGCCACCGCGGACGCCGAGGCGCCGTTGCCCAGGTGCAGCACGATGACGTTGACCTCGGACGGGTCCTTGCCCAGCAGCCGCGCGGTCTCCCGGGAGACGTAGGCGTGCGAGGTGCCGTGGAAGCCGTAGCGGCGGATGCGGTGCCGGTCGGCGATCTTCGGGTCGATCGCGTAGCGCGCCGCCGACTCCGGCATCGTCGTGTGGAACGCGGTGTCGAAGACGGCGACCTGGGGCAGGTCGGGGCGCAGCCCCCGGGCGGTGCGGATGCCGGTCAGGTTGGCCGGGTTGTGCAGCGGGGCGACCGGGATCAGCCGCTCGATCTCGCTGAGCACCTCGTCGTCGATGACGGTCGGCTCGGTGAAGAACATGCCGCCGTGCACCACCCGGTGCCCGATCGCGGCCAGCTCCGGCGAGTCCAGGCCCAGGCCGTCCCGGCTCAGCTCCTCGGCGACCGCCTTGAGGGCGGCGTCGTGGTCGGCGATCGGCCCGGTGTGCTCGCGGGTGTCGCCGGTGGTGAGGCAGGTGTGCTTGAACCGGGAGGTCTGCTCGCCGATGCGCTCCACCAGACCGACGGCGAGCCGGCCGGCGTCGCGCATGTCGAGCAGCTGGTACTTCACCGACGAGGAGCCGGAGTTGAGGACGAGGACGCGAGTCGCCGCGCGGGTTGCTGTCACGGTGATTGTGGGCTCTCTGTGGTCAGTTGGCGGGCGTCTGGGCCTGGATCGCCGTGATGGCGACGGTGTTGACGATGTCCTGGACGAGCGCGCCCCGGGACAGGTCGTTGACCGGCTTGCGCAGACCCTGCAGGACCGGTCCGACGGCGATCGCGCCGGCCGAACGCTGCACGGCCTTGTAGGTGTTGTTGCCGGTGTTGAGGTCGGGGAAGATCAGCACACTGGCCTGCCCGGCGACCTCGGAGCCGGGCAGCTTGGTCGCGGCGACGGACGGCTCCACGGCCGCGTCGTACTGGATCGGGCCCTCGATCTTCAGGTCGGGCCGCCGGCTGCGCGCCAGCTCGGTCGCCTCGCGCACCTTCTCGACGTCGGCGCCCGAACCGGAGGTGCCGGTGGAGTACGACAGCATCGCGATCCTCGGCTCCACGCCGAACCGCGCGGCCGTACCGGCGGACTGGATGGCGATGTCCGCGAGCTGCTCGGCGTTCGGGTCCGGGTTGACCGCGCAGTCGCCGTAGACCAGTACCTTGTCGGCGAGGCACATGAAGAAGACGGACGAGACGATCGAGGAGTCCGGCCTCGTCTTGATGATCTCGAAGGCCGGCCGGATGGTGGCCGCCGTGGAGTGCACCGACCCGGAGACCATGCCGTCGGCCAGGCCCTCCTGGACCATCAGGGTGCCGAAGTAGTTGACGTCCGAGACGACGTCGTAGGCCAGCTCGACGGTCACGCCCCTGTGGGCCCGGAGCTGGGCGTACTTCTCGGCGAAGGCGTCGCGCAACTCGGAGGTGGCCGGGTCGATCAGCTGGGTGTCGCCGAGGTCCACCCCGAGGTCGGCGGCCTTCTTGCGGATCTGGTCCTCAGGCCCGAGCAGGGTGAGGTCGCAGACCCCGCGGCGCAGCAGCACCTCGGCCGCGTGCAGGACCCGCTCCTCGGTGCCCTCCGGCAGCACGACCCGGCGCCTGTCGGAGCGGGCCTGCTCGAGCAGCTTGTGCTCGAACATCATCGGGGTGACCCGGTCGCTGCTGGGGGCGCTCACGCGCGCGGCCAGCTCGGCGGTGTCGGCGTACCGCTCGAACAGGCCCAGCGCCCGCTCCGCCTTGCGCGGGGTGGCCGCGTTCAGCTTGCCCTCCAGGGAGAACAGCCGCTCGGCGGTGGGGAAGCTGTTGCCGGTCACGGAGAGGACCGGGGTGCCGGGGGCGAGGCGGGCGGCGAGGGTGAGGATCTCCTCGCTCGGCACCTCGTTCAGGGTGAGCAGCACGCCGGCTATCGGCGGGGTGCCGGCGCTGTGCGCGGCCAGCGAGCCGACGACCAGGTCGGCGCGGTCGCCCGGGGTCATGACCAGGCAGCCCGGGGTCAGGGCGCCGAGCAGGTTGGGCAGCATGGCGCCGCCGAAGACGAAGCCGAGGACGTCCCGGGCGAGCCCGGAGTCGTCGCCGAGCAGCACCTTGGCGTCGAGGACCTGCGCGATCTGGGAGACGGTCGGCGCGGACAGCGCGGGCTCGTCGGGGACGACGTAACAGGGCACCGGCAGCCGGTTCGCGAGCCGCTCGGCGATCTCGTCGCGGTCCTCGCGGGCCACCCGGTTGGTGACCATCGCCAGCACGTCGCAGCCCAGGCCGTCGTACGCCCGGTAGGCGTTGCGGGTCTCGGCGAGCACGGACTCGGTGGTCTGCCCGCGGCCGCCGACCACCGGGATCACGGAGGCACCGAACTCGTTGGCGAGGCGGGCGTTCAGGGACAGCTCGTCCGGGAGCTGGGTGCCGGCGAAGTCGGTGCCGAGGACAAGGACGACGTCGTAGTCACGCGCGACCAGGTGGAAGCGGTCGACCAGCGCGGAGACCAGCTCGTCGGTGCCCTGCTCGGCCTGGAGCGCGGACGCCTCGTGGTAGTCCATGCCGTAGACCGTCGCCGGGTCCTGCGAGAGGCGGTACCGCGCCCGCAGCAGCTCGAACAGCCGGTCGGGGCCGTCGTGCACGAGCGGACGGAACACGCCCACCCGGTCGACCTGCCGGGTCAGGAGCTCCATGACCCCCAGCTCCACGACCTGGCGGCCGTCACCGCGGTCGATCCCGGTCACGTACACGCTGCGCGTCACGCGTCCACTCCGTTCCTCGTGTTGCAGGACTTGTACGGCGGCATAAAAATCGCCCACCAAGGTGAGCAGAACCCTCTTGACAATACCTCTGTCGCCGGATAAGGCGCCCGTCAAGTGGCTCAGTGCCCCGGCGGACGTGGAACAATCGACTCTGGCTCACCGGCACCGACAGCGAGCAGGAGACACAGCACGATGCGCATCGGAGTTCTCACCGCAGGCGGCGACTGCCCCGGCCTGAACGCCGTGATCCGGTCGGTCGTGCACCGGGCGGTTGCGCAGTACGGCGACGAGGTCATCGGCTTCGAGGACGGCTACCGGGGTCTGCTCGACCGGCACTACCGCAGCCTCGACCTGGACGCGGTCGGCGGCATCCTGGCCCGCGGCGGCACCATCCTCGGCTCCTCCCGGCTGGAGCGCGACCGGCTGCGCGAGGCCTGCGACAAGGCCACCGACATGGTCGAGGAGTTCGGCATCGACGCGCTGATCCCGATCGGCGGCGAGGGCACGCTGACCGCGGCCCGCATGCTGTCCGACGCGGGCCTCCCGGTCGTCGGCGTCCCCAAGACGATCGACAACGACATCTCCTCCACCGACCGCACCTTCGGCTTCGACACCGCCGTCGGCGTCGCCACCGAGGCGATGGACCGGCTGAAGACCACCGCCGAGTCCCACCAGCGCGTGATGGTCGTCGAGGTCATGGGCCGGCACGCCGGCTGGATCGCCCTGGAGTCCGGCATGGCCGCCGGCGCCCACGGCATCTGCCTGCCCGAGCGCCCCTTCGATCCCGCCCACCTGGTCAAGATGGTCGAGGAGCGCTTCGCCCGCGGCAAGAAGTTCGCCGTCATCTGCGTCGCCGAGGGCGCCCACCCCGCCGAGGGCACCATGGACTACGGCAAGGGCGAGATCGACCAGTACGGCCACGAGCGCTTCCAGGGCATCGGCACCGCGCTGGCGTACGAGCTGGAGCGGCGCCTCGGCAAGGAGGCCAAGCCGGTCATCCTCGGCCACGTGCAGCGCGGCGGCGTGCCCACCGCCTACGACCGCGTCCTCGCCACCCGCTTCGGCTGGCACGCCGTCGAGGCCGCGCACCGCGGCGAGTTCGGCAAGATGACCGCACTGCGCGGCACCGACATCGTGATGGTGCCGCTCGCGGAGGCGGTCACCGAGCTGAAGACGGTGCCGAAGGACCGCATGGACGAGGCCGAGTCGGTCTTCTAGGCGGACCTGTCGGTCCCCTGGGCGGTCCTGTCGTCCACGCCCTCCCAGAAGTTCTCCACGATCCGGTCGAGGAACTCCCGGCCGGACTCGCTGGCGCTCGTGCTGCCGCCGCCCCAGCTCAGGGTGGCGGCCATGTGCCCCTGGTAGTCCTCGTAGAGCTGCTGCAGCACCCCTTCGAGGACACCCGTGTCCAGGGGCACGAGCTTGCGCACCGGTCGCACATAGGCCTGCCAGCGCGTGGTCACCGCGCTGTGCAGCAGGTCGGCGAGCTTCGCCTGGCGGCCGGTGACGGCGACGAAGTCGGGCAGGGCCAGATCCAGCGCCCGGGCGAGCGCGGCCGACTGCCGCTCGTTGCCCCGCCACTGCCCGCTGTCCTCCATGCGCAGATAGGTGCGCAGGTCCATGTCGACGGCCCGGGCGAGGTCCTCGGGTGCGACGGCGCGGGAAATGCGATGCTCGCGCAGGGTCTGCGGCCGGCCGAGGAGTTCGCCCGGGGAACACCACAGCACGCCTGCCAGCGCGGTGAGTTCCGGGTGGCTGGGGGCCACGGAGCCGCGTTCCCAGGCGATCACCAGATCGGGTGTCACATAGGGCAGGCCGTACGAGGCCCGCATGCCGTAGGCGACGTGCTCGGGGCCCATACCGAGCGCGGCGCGCAGCCGGCGGGCCGCCGGGGCGTTGAAGGGGGGAGCTGAGGGTTGGCGCACCCAGCACAAGCTAGGGGCGCCGTGACGGCATGGCTACGGTCCGTTCGGACAGGATCACGGATTGTCGGAACGTACAGTTCCGGCCGTTCGGTATGTAACGGACGGACCACCCTTACGCCTCATCCCTTGACCGCCCCGCCCAGTGCGAAACCGCCGCCCAGGCGCCGCGCGACCAGGACGTACAGAAGGATCACCGGCGTCGAGTAGATGACGGAGAACGCGGCGAGCTGGCCGTAGGCCACCATGCCCCGGTTGCCGAAGAAGTCGTTGATGCTGACCGAGGCCGGCATCTGGTCCGGGGTGAGCAGCAGCATGAAGGGGACGAAGAAGTTCCCCCACATCATCACGAACGAGAACACCGTGACGACGGCGAGCCCCGGCCCCATCAGCGGCAGCACGATCCGGACCAGCGACTGCAGCGAGGACGCCCCGTCGGTCCAGGCCGCCTCCTCCAGCTCCCTCGGCACCCCGTCCATGAAGTTCTTCATGATCCAGATGGCGAAGGGGAGTTGGGAGGCGGCGAAGAACAGGATCGTGCCCTGCAGCGTGTCGATCAGGTTCACCCGGACGAACAGCGCGTACACCGGCACCATGATCGCGGTAATCGGCAGGCTCGTCGCGAACAGGATCGACAGCAGGAACGGCCGGTTGAGTCGGGAGCGGAAGCGGGAGAGCGGGTACGCGGCGAGGGCGGCGCATGCGACCGTCAGCGCGGTGGCGCCGCCGCACAGGATCAGGCTGTTGAGCAGCGGGGTGTAGGTGATGTCCGGGGTCAGGATCGCGTCGAAGTTGCCGAAGGTGAACCCGTCCGGGGCCTTCACCCTGAGGTCCGCGTGGGGATCCACGGACGACAGCACCACCCAGGCGAGGGGCAGCGCGAAGGCGACGGCCACGACCAGGAGCGAGACATCGGCGGCGAGCCGCCGCGAGGTGCGCCTGCGGGGCATTCCGTGCTCACACCTCCGTCCGCAGCAGCCGCAGATGGACGACCGAGAAGAGGGACCCGACGAGCAGCAGAAGCAGGGCGACCGCGGTGCCGTACCCGATCATGCTGTTCTGGAAGGCCTGTTCGTACATGAACAGCGGCAGGGTCTGGCTCTTGTTGCCGGGGCCGCCCCGGGTCATCACCCAGATCAGCCCGAAGACGGACAGCGTCTGCAGGGTGTTGAGCATCAGGTTGGTGCCGATGGACCGCCGGATCATCGGCAGGGTGATGTGCCACATCCGCCGCCATCCGCCAGCGCCGTCCACCTCGGCGGCCTCCGTGATCTCGGCGGGTATCTCGTCCAGCGCGGCGGAGTAGACGAGCATCGAGAACGCCGTACCGCGCCAGACGTTGGCGAAGGACACGGCGAGGATCGGCAGCGTGAACAGCCAGTTCTGGCGCGGCAGATGAAGCCAGTCCAGGATGGCGTTCAAGGTCCCCTCCCGCCGGAAGAAGGCGTACAGCAGGAAACCGGCGACGACTTCCGGCAGCACCCAGGCCGTGACGACGACCCCGCCGGTGAGGGTCCGCACGGGCTTGCTGGCCCGCCTCATCAGCGCGGCCAGAGCGAGCCCCAGGGTGTTCTGGCCGACCAGCGAGGACAGCACGGTGAAGACGAGGGTCAGCCATACGGCGTTCAGGAACTCGCTGTCCTGGAAAGCCCGGCGGAAGTTGTCGAACCCGACGAAGGAGGCGTGCGCCTGCCCCGTCAGCTGGAGGTCGGTGAAGGCGATGTAGACGCAGTAGGCGATGGGCCCGGCGAGGAAGAGCAGGATGAGGACGACAGCGGGGGTGAGCGGGAGTGCCCGGTTGAACCGGTGTCGGGGGTTCACCTCTGGACCACTTGGCCGCCGGTGACGTCCTTGAGGGAGGAGTCGTAGCTGGTTGCGGCCTTCTCCGCGGACGTATCACCGGTCGTGACGCTCTCCATCGCCTCCTGGATGGCGGTCGACACCTTCGGGTACGCGGGATAGGCGGGCCGGTAGTGGGTCGTGGCGACGAGATCGGTGAAGAACCTGATGCCGGGCTGGGCGGTGGCGTACGAGGGATCGGCGGCGACGTCCTTCCGCACCGAGATCCCCGAGTTGGCGATGTACCACTTCTTGGCGTTCGCCTCGGTCTGCATCGTCCTGATGAAGTCGAAGGCGAGGTCGGGGTGGCCGGCCTTCGCCGGGATCGCCCAGGTCCAGCCGCCGGACATGCTCACCTTGCCGGGCGCCTGACCGTGCTGGGTGGGCATGTACGCCAGCCCCAACTGCCTGGACCAGTCGGGCCATGCACGCCCGCTGCCCGGGAGCCAGGTCTGCGGCAGCCAGGAGCCGTCCAGGTCGATGCCGAGCTTGCCCTGGGGGAGCAGCTCGCCCACGACGGTGGTGGCGAAGTTGGGATCGAGGGCGTCGGAGACGTCGGGGCCGAGCTTCTCCTTGTAGACGGTCTCGACGAACTTGAGCGAGTCCGTGAATCCCCGGCTCCCGGCGATCCACTTCTTGCTGCCGCTGTCGTACAGGGGATCGGTCCTGCCGTCGCCCGTGCCGTAGAGCAGCATCTCCATGGTCTGCATGGTGGATCGCTCGCCGGCGGGCTTGCCGGTGTAGACGTTGAGCGGGGTGACGCCGGGGACCTTCTGCTTGATGGTGCGGGCGGCGGCGAGGATGTCGTCCCAGTTCCTCGGCTGCCAGTTCAGCGGCAGCCCGGCCCGCTTGAAGATCCGCTTGTCGAACCACAGTCCGCGGGTGTCGGTCCCGTCCGGAACGCCGTACGTCTTCCCGTCCTGGCCCCTCGCGGCCGCCTTCGCGGTGTCGATGAACTGACCCCAGTCGGCCCACTTGGCGAGATACGGATCCAGGGGTTCGAGGTACCCGCTGGTGATGTCGGAGTTGATGAGGAAGGTGTCCTCGTAGACGAGGTCCGGCGCGGTCCTCGGCGACCGCAGCATCTGCTGCAGCTTGGTGTAGTAGTCGGCGTCCGGGGCCTTGATGGGCACGAACTCGACCTTCTTCCCCGGGTACTTCCTCTCGAAGTCCTTCTTGATCCCGGCGAGGTAGGTGTCCATCACCTTCACAGAGTTGTCCGTGGACTGCTTGTAGGACACCTTGAGCGTGTTCGGACCGCTTCCCGAGCCGTTGCCGCACGCGGTGAGGGCGGTGGCGGCGAGAGCGGCGGTGAGGAGGGCGGAGAGGGCGGCGGTGGGGCGCACGGGCATGACCTCCTGAGGGCGCACTGCTGAGTGGCCAGGTGGTTGCCGTGTGAAGGTAAGAGGAGTGGTCTAGTCAGGTCAATGAGTGTGCGCGGGATTGGCAGTCGGCGGCGTCCTTGGGGGCCTTGGCCCGGGTGAACGCTTCGGCCGCCTCCAGATAGCTGGTGCGGGCCTGCTCCCACCGGAGTGCGCGCTGCTGGGCCATGGCCAGGTTCTGCAGCGTCTGCCCGGCGCGGTACCAGTCCTCGATGTCCTTGAGGAGCGCCGCCGCGTCGGCATAGGCCTGCCTGGCGTCGGCCGGCCGCTGTCCCCTCTCCAGCGCGTGGCCCAGGTTGTTGAGGGCCATGCCCTCGCCGTGGAGGTCATGCGCTTCGCGGGACAGGGCGAGGGCGCGGGTGTGCGCGGCGATGGCGTCGTCTCCCCGTCGTGTCGACAGCAGTACGACGCCGAGGTTGTTCCAGCAGGCGGCTTCTCGACGCCGGTCCCCGACGTCCCGGCACAGATCGCGGGCGTGCTCGAGTGCCTCGATCGCCTCGGCCGTACGGTCGCCCTGCTGCAGCGCGATGCCCAAGTTGTTCCACGCGAGCGCCTCGCGGCGACGGTTTCCGATCTCGCTGAAGAGCGCGCGGGCGCGGCCGTGGGCCTCGATCGCCTCCGGTATGCGATCGACCTCTCGGTACGCGTTTCCGAGGCTGTCCCAGGCGGTGCCCTCGCTGTGCGGGTCCGCGGTCTGCCGTGCGGTTTCCAGAGCGATGTGCGAGACATTGATCCATTCGTCGAAATAGCGGCGCAGGTTCAGATAGGCCGACAGGGCCTCGGCCAGCTCCACCGCACGGCGGGCGTGCCGCTGTTCCCGTGCCCACCCGACGGCTTCAACCAGTCCGGTCCGCTCGGCGTCCAGCCATGCCAGTGCCGCCGCTCTGTCGGTGAACCGCTGCGGTTCCGGTTGTCCCGGCAGCCATCGAAGGCGGTCGTCGGCCGCCGTCACACCGGCGTGGAAGAAGCTCAGCAGCCGCGCACGCGCCGCCTCGCCTTCCTCCCGCAGAGCGGGCTCCGCCGCGTCCATGCCGGCGACGAAGGCACGCACAAGGTCGTGGAGCCGCCACCGCGGACCGGAAGCCGACGGAACGCCTGTGACCAGCCCGGCTGCCTCCAGGTCCTCCAGGAGCTTCGTGGCGGTGTCCCGTTCGTTGCCGGTGAGCGCGGCAACCGATTCCCCGCTCACGTCCGCACCGGGGGCGAGGGCGAGCAGCCGCAGGGCGCCGGCCTGCTCGGGCCGCAGACGCCGGTACGACGCCTGCAGAACGGGACGTACGGCCAGCGGGCGAAGATACTGATCCGGGCCTTCGGTGCCGTCGTCCAGGGCGCGGGTCGGATCCACGGCGCCCTTGATCTCGGCCGCCAGGGAGGCGATGTCGCGATGGCGGCGGTGGCACAGCGTCGCAGCGGCGATGTGCAGGGCGAGCGGCAGGTGGCCGCACAGGGCCACGAGTTCACGCAGTGCGACGGGCTCCCGCCCGGGACGGTCGTCCTGTGGGTCGGTGATGTGCAGAGCGTTGGTCACCAGCGCTGCCGACTCGTCCTCGTGCAGCGGCTCCAGGCCTATCGTCCTGAGGCGCAGGGAGCGCGGCCGGTCCCGTGTCGTGATCAGAACCGCGTGGGAACCGGACTTCGGGACGAGGGGCACGAGCTGCAGCGGGGTCGAGGCGTTGTCGAGGACGAGCAGCGTACGGGCCTGGCGCTGGGCCAGGTGCGCCTGGTACCGGCTCAGCAGCAGGGGCGACGACCCGTCCCACTGCTCCGTCATCGGCAGGTCGGCGCCGCGGGCACCGAGCGCGTCGAGGAGCGGGAGAACGGCCTGCTCCGGTGTGAGCGGCGTGTCGTCGTAACCGCGTAGATCGATGAAGTGCGCCCCGCCCGGAAACCAGCCACGCGAGCATGCCTCGTGCGCGGCCTCCAGCGTCAGGGCCGTCTTGCCGATGCCGCCCATGCCGGTGACGGCGACGTGGGCCGGAGGCCGCGAGTTCGTGTCGTCGGGTGTGGGCGCGAGACCTCCGAGTATCGCGTCCAGAACCGCGACCCGGCCGGTGAAGCCGACGGGGCGGGCCGGGAGGGTGGCGTCGGGGTGCGGGAACGGGCCGTGGGCGCCGGCGTCACCGCTCTCCGGTCTGCTTCCCGATGACGCCCGCGTGGAAGACAGCGCCGCGGAAGTCGATGTGGTCGCCGCCGTACCGTCCTTGGGGACCCTCCTCGGAGTCGCCGGAACCGCCGCCCCGCGGCCGGTACTTGCGTAGCACCGCCACGGCCACGTCCGCCGCCTGCGTGGCCGCCCGCTCCTGCGAGCCGCTCCCGTCGGCCGAGGCCTTGCCCGCGTCGGCGTGGTCGCTGATGCCCCGGACGACGAGGGCCTGCCGGCCCTCCAGATGGGCCGCATGCGCCGCTCCCGCGCCCTCCGTCTCGAACGCGGCGGCGTCGTTGTAGTGCTCCCGGACATGCCGGGCGAGCTCGGACCCGGCGTCGGCGAGGACGACGTCCGCCGTGGCGATCGGCTTGAAGTGCGCCCGCACGCCGGGCAGGTCCCGCACCGCGGCACGTGCCGCCGAGAGCAGACTGTGGGAGCCGTACCAGGCCTCGGGGCGGATCAGCAGCCCCTCCGGTGTCTGCTTGCCGCCGTGGATGCCGTACACCTTCGTGCCCACCACTACGTCGCCGAGCCCGATGTCCTCCTTGAGGCCGCCCGCCACACCGACGAACAGGACAGCCTCGGGGCGCAGCCAGCCGATGAGCGACGCGGTGAGCGCGGCGGTGTTCCTGGCGCCCTCGCCCAGCTCGGCGGCGGCCACCTGCCAGGGAGTGCCGGGCAGCTGCCCCACTTCCACGATGGTTCCGTTGTCGGGGTGGGTCCGGTCCTCCCGTTCCTCGATGTGTGCGCGCACGGCGGTGTACTCCAGCGCGAGTGCGGTCAGGACCAGAACAGTGGGCTTCGTCTCCGGCACACCCTTAAGGTAATGCCCGGGGAAGGGGAGGGCGTGGCTGAACGGGACGTCACGGTGGGGCAGTTGCTGCTCGCCGAGTACCAGACGCTCAAGGACGAGCAGAAGACACGGATCGGGTTCCGGGACAATCTCTTGTACGTCACCCTAACCGTGGTGGCCGCCGTGATCGCCGCCGCCGCCCAGGCCGGGCAGCCGGCGATGCTGCTGGCGCTGTCACCGGTGTGCGTCGTGCTCGGGTGGACGTATCTCGTCAACGACCACAAGATCTCGGCGATCGGCGCCTATGTGCGGGCGGAGTTGGGGCCCCGGCTGGCCGAGTTGGCCCGGGCCGAGGGCGGTGAGGTCTTCGCGTGGGAGGTCGCACACCGCACGGACGCGCGGCGCGTCGCCCGGAAGGCCGTGCAGTGCGTGGTGGACCTCCTGGCCTTCTGCGTCGTGCCGTTGAGTGCGCTCGTCGTGTACTGGGTGGGCGGCGACGTCTCGCCCGGTCTGGTCGTCCTGTCCGTGCTGGAGGCGGTCGCGGTCGTGGGGCTCGGGGCGTGCATCGTCCGGTACGCCCTGCCGTTCGGGGCGGGGAGTGTGGTCGGGTGAGCGATCACATCGACTTCCGGGGCGGCGAGTTCCACGGGCCGGTCGTCGGCAAGGCGGAGTACAAGCAGCAGGCACCGCCGCCCACCGCGCTGGACGCGTTGCCACCTAGGGCGGCCGGATTCACGGACCGGAAGGAGGAGTTGGGCCGCCTGCGCGCTGCCCTCGATCCTGCATGCTCCGGCATCGAGCAGGCCGTCCTCGTCACCGCGGTGTCCGGACTCGGCGGCATCGGCAAGACTGCGCTGGCGGTACAGGCGGCGTACGCGGCGCAGGACGCGGGATGGTTTCCCGGTGGCGTGCTCTTCGTGGACCTCCACGGGTACGACGACGCGCCTGTTACCGCCGGCCAGGCACTCCAGTCCACGTTGAGGGCCCTGGGGGTGCAGCCCGAGCATATTCCGGCGACGGTGGACGAACGGGCCGGGCTGTACAGGTCCGTTCTGGCCGAGCGGGAGGCAGTGCTCATCCTCGCCGACAACGCCTCCTCACCGGATCAGGTACGGCCGCTGCTGCCGGGGGGCGCGCGGCACCGGATGCTGGTCACCTCGCGGGACCGGTTGCCCCAACTGGGGGCACAGCTCCTGCCGCTGGATCAGCTCCCGTCGCAGGCGGCGTATGAACTCCTCGATCGCGCGCTGCGGATCGCTGATCCGAGTGACCACCGCGTCGTGGAGGAAGCGGCGGCGGCAACACGGCTTGTGGGGCTGTGCGGACATCTGCCGTTGGCCTTACAGATCGCGGCGGCGCTGCTTGCGGAGGATGCGGGGATGCCGATCGCGGAACTCGGCGACGAAATGGCCGCGTCGTACGACCGACTGGCTGCTCTTGATGACGGTAACCGCAGCGTGCGCGCTGCTTTCGAGCTCTCGTACCGTCGGCTCCCGGCCGACCGGGCGCGTCTGCTGCGTCTGCTCGCCGTAGCGCCGGGACCGGAAGTGAGCGAGGAGGTGGCTGTCGTACTGGCAGGAGCGGAGGTGTCGCCGCTCCGTGGCCTGAAGGCATTGGCCCGCGCGCATCTGGTGGAGCGGGGGAGCGGACGTGGGCGATGGCGCATGCACGACTTGGTGCGTGCGTTTGGAGCGGGTGTGTCGACTCGGCATTCGTTGTTCCGGGAGGAGGCTGACGCGGCGCGGGCGCGGGTGCTGGAGTTCTACTACACCTGGGCACGAGAGGCCGATGCCCGTTTGCGGTGGCTGCCAGGGAAGCCGGAACCGGACCGGTTCACGGACCGAGGGCAGGCACTGGCATGGTTCGACGAAGAACGTACGGGCCTGGTGGCGGCGGTGCAATGGGCGCAAGAGGGGCGATTCGCTCACATCGCAGCGCAACTGGGTGAATGCTTGATGGAGTACTTGGACTGGCGACGGCATTTTGACGACTGGGTCGCTGTGGCGACTACCACTCTGCAGGTTGCACGACTCACTGGTAGTCCCGTTGACGAGGGCAACGCGTGGAACAGCCTTGGTCTTGCCTTGCGGAAAGTAGGCCGGTTACCAGAGGCGATCGACGCCCACATCCAAGCCCGCGATCTGTATCACGACTCAGAGGACCAGCATCGTCAGGCCATCGCTTGGGGCAATCTTGGTCTGGCCTTGCAGGATGCAGGTCAGTTACGGGAGGCGATCGACGCCCACGCTCGTGCGTGCGAGTTGTTCGTTATCACTGAAGACCGCACCCATGAAGGCACAGCATGGAGCAACCTCGGCGTCGCCCTATGGGCGTTGGGCCTCACGCAGCAATCGATCGAAGCCTTGGTGCTGGCCCGCGACCTGCACCGGGCAACCGGAGACCGCGTGCGTGAGGGCAACGCTTGGAACAACCTCGGACTCGCGTACTTACAGGCCGATCGAACCCATGAGGCCATTGAGGCCTACGGCGAGGCGGTGGGCATCTTCCGAGAGAACGAGAACTGGTACGGGCAGGGCAAGAGCCTCCACAATCTCGCCCTCGCCCACACAGCGGCAGACAGCCTTGCCGATGCCCGCATCTGTTGGCTTCGGGCTGCCGACGCGTATGTCCGCGGCAACGCTCCTGACAAAGCCGCCGAAGCCCGTGTTCGAGCTGCATCCCTCACCGCCCCTGCACCACCCACCGATACACCAGCTCCGGCCTCCCCACCTGCCCGTACAGCGGGCTCCGGGCGGCCCTTCCCGCCTCCACCAGGTGCTCCAGGTACCGTCGCGCGGTGATCCGGGAGATGCCGACCGTCTCGGCCAGTCCGGCCGCGGTCAGGCCCTCGGGAGCCTCGCGCAGTGCTCCCGTCACCCGTTCCAGCGTCGGGCCGCTCAGGCCCTTCGGCAGTGCGGCGGGCGACGGGGCCCGCAGGGCCGCCAGGGCGCGGTCGACCTCGTCCTGGCCGCTCGCCTCGCCCGCCGCCGCACGGAACTCGGCGTAGCGGACCAGGCGGTCCCGGAGCGTGGCGAAGGTGAAGGGTTTCAGGACGTACTGGACGACGCCCAGGGAGACGCCCTCGCGGACCACCGCCAGGTCCCGGGCCGACGTGACCGCTATGACGTCCGCGTGATGGCCGGCCGCGCGCAGGGAGCGGGCCAGCTGCAGCCCGTGCCCATCCGGCAGGTGCAGGTCCAGCAGGAGCAGGTCCACGGGGGTACGGTCCAGGAGGCGCCGTGCCTCCGCGCCGGTGTGCGCCTTGCCGACCGCGACGAATCCCGGCACCCGGCCGACGTACAGCACGTGCGCGTCGGCGGCCACCGGGTCGTCCTCGACGACCAGGACGCGGATGGGCTGCTGCTCGTTCGTCATCTGCTGCCACCCGCGGGGGTACGCAGCGGCAACCGCACCTCGAACACCGCTCCGCCCCCGCTCTCCTCGTCGGACTCCGCCACCGTCAACGTGCCCTCGTGGCGGGTCACCGCCTGCCGGACCAGGGCCAGCCCGAGGCCCCGTCCGCCCGGTCCGGCCGGCTTCGTCGAGAACCCCCGCTGGAATACCAGGTCGGCATGGTCCGGGTCGACGCCGGGGCCCGTGTCGGACACCCTGAGGACCACCTCGGTGTCCGAGGCGTACGCCGTCACCGTCACCCGTGCCCGGACGCTGCCCTGCGCCGCGTCCACCGCGTTGTCGATCAGGTTGCCGAGGATGGTCACGAGGTCGCGGGCGGACAGGTCGGCCGGGAGCAGGCCGTCGTCCAGGCGGCTGTCCTCGGACACCACCAGTTCCACGCCCCGCTCGTTGGCCTGGGCCGTCTTGCCGAGGAGCAGGGCGGCGAGCACCGGTTCGCCGACCGCCGCGACCACGTGGTCGGTCAGCGCCTGGGCCAGCTCCAGTTCCGCCGTGGCGAACTCCACCGCCTCCTCGGCCCGGCCCAGCTCGATGAGCGACACCACCGTGTGCAGGCGGTTGGCGGCCTCGTGCGCCTGTGAGCGCAGTGCCTGGGTGAAGCCCCGCTCCGAGTCCAACTCGCCCATCAAGGACTGGAGTTCCGTCACGTCGCGCAGCGTGACCACCGTTCCCCGGCGCTCTCCGCCCGACACCGGGGAGGTGTTCACCACCAGTACCCGGGCCGCCGTCAGGTGCACCTCGTCCACCCGGGGTTCGGAGGACAGCAGCGCGCCGGTCAGCGGGGCCGGCAGACCGAGGTCGGCCACCGAGCGGCCGATCAGCTCCGTGTCCGGAGCGCCCAGGCCCAGCAGCTCCCGTCCGCCGTCGTTGATGAGGGCCACCCTGTACTGCCCGTCCAGCATCAGCAGGCCCTCGCGGACCGCGTGCAGCGCCGCCTGGTGGTAGTCGTGCATCCGGCTGAGCTCGGTGGCGTTCATGCCGTGGGTGTGGCGGCGCAGGCGGGCGTTGATCACGTAGGTGCCGACCGCGCCGAGCAGCAGGGTCGCGCCGGCGACGCCGAGCAGGGCCGTGACCTGCCCCTGGACCCGGGCGCTGATCGCCTCGACCTTGATGCCGGCGCTGACCAGGCCGATGACGTGGCCGTTCTCCTCGATCGGGGTGACCGCGCGGACGGAGGGGCCGAGGGTGCCGGTGTAGGTCTCGGTGAAGGTGTGGCCGTGCACGGCGGGGCCGATACGGCCGAGGAAGCGTTTGCCGATCTGCTTCCGGTCGGGGTGGGTCCAGCGGATGCCGTCCGGGTTCATGATCGTGACGAAGTCGACGTCCGCGTCCCGCATGACCATGAGCGCGTACGGTTCCAGCGCCGCCGTGGGACGGGTGGTGTGGATGGCCGAGCGCACCGAGGGGGCGTCCGCGATCGAGCGGGCCACCGCGGTGACCTGGCGGACCGCCGCGTCCTCGGCCTGCCGCTGGTCGCCGACGTAGGTGAACAGCGCGTACCCGGCCACCACCACCGCTATCAGCACGGCCTGCATGGCGAACAGCTGGCCCGCGAGACTGCGAGGCCGGGGGAGGGACGGGAAGCGCATGTCAGCAGTGTGCCTCTCCGGTTAAGCGTGAACTAAATGAACGGAAGGGTGACCGCCCTCACAGGCCGGGAGATAGTCACGGCATTCCCCAAGCAACGCCCGGACGTGAGTCGCACGCCGGTTGTTCACCGACGAAGACGTCAAGGAGGGCAGTCGTGGCCGCCACAACCCCCGATACGGCACCTGCCGCACCCCGCGTGAAGCGGGACCGGACCCACTACCTGTACATCGCCGTCATCGTGGCGGTCGCGCTCGGCATCGCCGTGGGCCTCATCTGGCCCGACGCCGCCGTCCAGCTGAAGCCGCTCGGTACCGGCTTTGTGAACCTGATCAAGATGATGATCTCGCCGATCATCTTCTGCACGATCGTGCTCGGGATCGGGTCCGTACGGAAGGCCGCCAAGGTCGGCGCCGTCGGCGGTATCGCCCTCGGCTACTTCCTCGTGATGTCGCTCGTCGCCCTCGCGATCGGGCTCGTCGTCGGCAACGTGCTGCACCCGGGTGACGGGCTGCACCTGACGAACGCGATCAAGCAGACCGGCCACGCCCAGGTGTCCGCGGACGCGCTGCCGCCCGTCGACTTCGTGCTGTCGATCATCCCGACCTCCTTCGTCTCCGCCTTCACCGAGGGCCAGGTCCTGCAGACGCTGCTGGTGGCCCTGCTCGCCGGGTTCGCGCTGCAGGCCATGGGCCCGGTCGGGCAGCCGGTGCTGCGCGGCATCGAGCACATCCAGCGGCTCGTCTTCCGCATCCTGTCGATGGTCATGTGGGCCGCGCCGGTCGGCGCCTTCGGTGCGATCGCAGCCGTCACCGGTTCGGCCGGTCTCGACGCGCTGAAGAGCCTCGCCGTGCTGATGCTCGGCTTCTACGTCACCTGCGTGCTGTTCGTCTTCGTGGTGCTCGGCGCGATCCTGCGCCTCGTCGCGGGCCTGAACGTCTTCTCGCTGTTCAAGTACCTGGCGCGGGAGTTCCTGCTGATCCTGTCCACCTCCTCCTCCGAGTCCGCGCTGCCGCGGCTGATCGCGAAGATGGAGCACCTGGGCGTCAGCAAGCCGGTCGTCGGCATCACCGTGCCGACCGGTTACTCCTTCAACCTCGACGGCACGATGATCTACATGACCATGGCGTCGCTGTACATCGCGGACGCCCTGGGCACGCCGATGTCCCTCGGCGAGCAGATCCCGCTGCTGCTCTTCCTGCTGCTGGCGTCCAAGGGCGCGGCGGGGGTCAGCGGTGCCGGTCTCGCCACCCTGGCCGGCGGCCTGCAGTCGCACAAGCCCGCGCTGGTCGACGGGGTCGGGCTGATCGTCGGTATCGACCGGTTCATGAGCGAGGCCCGTGCGCTGACGAACTTCGCGGGCAACGCGGTCGCCACGGTGCTGGTGGGCACGTGGACGAAGGAGATCGACAAGGCGCGGGTGCGGCAGGTGCTCGCCGGTGAGCTGCCGTTCGACGAGACCACGCTGATGGACGAGGGCCAGGGGACCGTCACCGAGGTTCCCGGGCCGAGGGAGGGGGAGCTGGCCAAGGCCTGATCCCGAGAAGGAACTCCGGATGCCCGGCCCCGCCTGAACCCGGGCCGGGCATCCGGGAACCACCGCCGGGCGGCTGGGGCTCCCCCGTACCCCGGCCGCCCGGCCTTTGTCATGTCCCCTCACTCACCCTGGCCACCAGCTCGGTGGCCGTCGAGGCGGGTACGCCCGCCGCGGTCAGCACCGTGACCGTGGCCGAGCGGCCCGCCTCCTGTGCTGCCAGGAGGCCGTCGTTCACCGCCTCCATCACCGCCATGATCATCTGTTCGTGCACGTACGCCAGCGCCGGCGCCGGCAGCGGTGAGCTGAACACCCCCTGATCCAGTCCTTGCCGGAGCAGTGCGACCTTGCCCGCGCGCAGCGGGGCGAGGCGTTCGCGGATGCCCTGGACGGTGACCGTGCGCTGGGCCAGGGCGATCAGCAGCCGGTAGCGGTCGGCGATCTGCCCGATGGCGAGCACCGAGCGGGCCACCGCCTCCGCCGGGTCCGTCACCCCGTCGCGGGCGCGGGCGTCCGCGTCCGCCAGCGCCGCCACGGCCTCGTCGACGAGGGTGCTGATCAGCGCCTCACGGCTGGGGAAATGGCCGTACACCGTCCGTCGTACGACTCCCGCGGCGCGCGCGATCTGGTCCATGGAGGCGTCGGGATCGCGCAGCAGTTCGGCGAGGGCGACGTCGAGGATGCGGCGCCGGTTGGCGTCGGCGCGGCTGGTGTTACCCGTGGTCATGGCCGTCATTGTGCCTTCCCCGGCCGACTTGCACAGTGTTGTGCAGAGGCGTACCTTGCACATAGTTGTGCAATTGCACGCTGCTGTGCAAGTTCACTCCGCACCTCACGTTCTCGTCGCGCATCCGAGGAAGGCGACCCCTGCCATGCGACTCGTCATGACCGAACCGGTCGAGAAGATGGAGCGCCCGTACGCCCGGCGCTGGTGGGCACTGCTCGTGCTCTGCCTGAGCCTGCTGATCATCGTGATGGCGAACACCGCCCTCACGGTCGCCGCGCCCGACATGACGAAGGACCTCGGGCTCTCCAGCGCCGACCTGCAGTGGGTGATCGACGGCTACACCGTCCCCTACGCGGCGCTGATGCTGCTGCTCGGCGCCATCGGCGACAAGTACAGCCGGCGCGGCGCCCTAGTCCTCGGGCTCCTCGTCTTCGGCGCCGGTGCCGTCTTCGGCTACCTCGCCGACAGCGCGGCGACCGTCATCGCGGCCCGCGCCGTGATGGGCGTCGGCGCGGCGCTGATCATGCCCGCCACCCTCTCCCTGCTCGCCGCGACCTTCCCGCGCGCCGAGCGGGCCAAGGCGATCACGCTGTGGACCGCCACCGCCGGCCTCGCCATCGCCGCCGGTCCCGTGGTCGCGGGCGCCCTGCTGCGCGACCACGGCTGGTCCTCGACCTTCCTGATCAACGTGCCCATCGCGGCCGTCGCGATCGTCGCCGCCCTCGTCCTGGTCCCGCCCTCCAGGGCCGGTCACCACGACCGCATCGACTACGTCGGCGGACTGCTGTCGGTGATCTGGACCGGCTCGCTCGTCTACATGATCATCGAGGGCCCGCACTTCGGCTGGGGCGTGAAGGCCGTCACGGCGGCCGTCGTCGCGGGCGCCGGCCTGGTCGCCTTCGTCCTCTGGGAGCTGCGCCATCCCCGTCCGATCCTGGACGTCCGCCGCTTCACCACCCGCCGCTTCGCCGGCTCCAACCTGGCCGTCGCCCTGTTCTTCCTGGCCGTCTTCGGCGCCTTCTACTACCTCACCCAGCACCTGCAGTTCGTCCTCGGCTACGACGCCCTGGAGACCGGCGTACGCATGCTGCCGCTGGCCGGCGCCGTCTTCGTCGGCTCGGCGCTGACCGGCTGGCTCACCCCGCGCGTCGGCATGAAGTGGACCGTCACCGCGGGCATGGTCGGCGGCACGACCGCGCTGGCCCTGCTGACCCGGGTGGACGCGGCCTCGACGTACGGCGACTTTCTGGCGCCCCTGATCATCCTCGGCCTCGCCATCGGCCTCGCCCTCTCGCCCTGCACCGACGCCATCATGGGCGCCTTCCCGGAGTCCGAGCTGGGCGTCGGCGGCGCGGTCAACGACACCTCGCTGGAGCTCGGCGGCTCCCTCGGCATCGCCATCCTCGGCTCGCTGCTCGCCACGTCGTACGGCGACCATCTGAGCGACGCCACCGCGGGCAGCAGGCTCCCGGCGAGCGCCCTGGACACCGCGCGGGACTCGGTCGGCGCCGGGTACGCCGTCGCCCAGGGCATCGGCGGGAAGGCGCACGCGCTGGCCGCGCAGGCGGCCCACGCCAAGGACCCCCAGCAGGCCGCACAGCTCAAGCAGCAGGCCGCCGAACTCGCCTCCGGCGCCCGGCAGATGGCGGACGCGGTCGGCTCCTCCTTCTCCGACGCCGTCGCGCACACCAGCCTGGTCGGCGCGGTGATCCTCGGCCTCGGCACGGTCCTCGTGGGCATCCTGCTGCCGCGCCGTGAAGCCGCCGCGCCGGAGGTGAAGGCCGAGGAGAGGGAGCTGGTGCACAGCTCGGCCGACTGACGGTTTCCCGCCTCCATCCGCTAACGTGCCGCTCCGGACCGACCGGAACGGCACGTTCGTGCCTGGCGTCAGTACGTGTGAGTCAGTACCTGTATGGAGGCACGGGGGATATGAAGATCGACTGGGACCGGCGGACCTGCGCGCGCAAGGGGCACGTGACCTACGCGCCCGACGACCCCCGGCTGCGGCTGCGGCTGCACGCCGAGACCGCGCTCGGGGAGGTCTGGCGCTGCCTGCGCTGCGGCGACTTCGTGCTCGGTGAGCCGCACGGCTCGGGCCCGGCCGGGGACGCCCCGCTGGTGCCGCGCGGCAAGGTCCTGCGGGACCTGTTCATCCTGCGCTTCCTGGCGGTCGAGCGGGCGGTGCGCGGGGTGTTCATCGTGCTGGTCGCGGTCGCGGTGTGGAAGTTCAGCAACAGCCAGGACGCGGTACGGAAGCTCTTCAACAAGAACCTGGACGTCTTCCGCCCGGTGTTCCGCCACTTCCACTACGACCTCGACCACTCACCGGTCGTCGGCTCGATCCAGAAGGCGTTCGGCTACAAGCACTCCACGCTGCTGCTGGTCGCCGCCCTGCTGCTCGCCTACGCGCTGATCGAGCTGGTCGAGGCGGTCGGCCTCTGGTACGCCAAGCGCTGGGCGGAGTACCTGACGGTCGTCGCCACCGCCGCCTTCCTCCCCCTGGAGATCTACGAACTCACCGAGAAGGTCAGCTACCTGAAGATCGTCACCCTCGTCCTCAACATCCTCGCGGTCCTCTACATCGCCCTGGCCAAGCGCCTGTTCGGCCTGCGCGGCGGCCGCCGCAGGTTCGAGGAGGAGCGCCACAGCGCCTCCCTGATGGAGGTGGAGGAGTCGGCGGGGGTGACCGTATGAGTCCGCCACCGTGCGAGCAGCCAGTGGTGTTCCCGGGTTCCGAGGGCGAGACCGGTGTCGTCGCCGGCAGCCTGTCCGACTTCCTGCGGGTCCTGGCCGACGGCCAGGGCCCCCGCGAGGCCCTGTCGCCGGACGAGGAGTGGACGGCCCGGCCGAACGACGCGCCGGCGGGTGTCGCCGTCCGGCACGCCACCAACCCCCGTCGCCCGGCCTCGGAGATCGTCGCCGCGGCCGGGGCGGAGTTTCCGTTCTTCGCCGGGGACCTCGGCGGGCCCTGGCGCTGAGCGGCGATCACGGGACGCGGGGTCTCACCGGGCCCGTGCGGCCTCCATCAGCCGTGTCAGCTCCTCCTGCGTCAGCGCCAGGTCCGCGGCGCCCGCCGAGTCCCGGATCGTCTGCGGGCGGCTCGCGCCCGGGATCGGGAGGACCGTCGGGGAGAGCGACAGCAGCCAGGCCAGACAGACCTGCTGGGGGCTCACCCCGCGCTCCCGGGCCACCTCGTGGAACGCCAGGTGGCGTGCACCGGCGATCTGGCCCGACGGGCCGTCCAGGGAGCTGCGGGAGATTCCGCCGAGGGGGCTCCACGGCAGGAACGCCAGGCCCAGTTCGGCGCACAGGCGCAGCTCGGGGTCGCTGTCACGGGTGTCGGGGGAGTAGCGGTTCTGTACGGAGACCAGGCGGTCGCCGAGGATCGCGCGGGCCCGGTGGATCTGGTCCGACGTCACGTTCGACAGGCCCGCCAGGCGGATCTTGCCCTCCTCGAGCAGCTCGCGCAGGGCGCCGACGGACTCCTCGAAGGGCACGGCGGGGTCGGGCTTGTGGAGCTGGTAGAGGCCGATCGCCTCGACGCCGAGCCGCCGCAGGGAGGCCTCCGCGGCCGCCTTGAGGTGCCGGGGCGTGCCCGTCACCGTCCAGCTGCCGTCGGCCGGCCGGCCCCGGCCGCCCTTGGTGGCCACCAGGACGCCCTCCGTGCCGCCGCCGTAGGCCGCGAGGGCGCGGGCGAGGAGGAGCTCGTTGTGGCCGGGCTCCTGGCCCGGCAGATGGTAGGAGTCGGCGGTGTCCAGCAGCGTCACGCCCGCGTCGAGGGCCGCGTGCACCGTGGCCAGCGCCCGCTTCTCGTCCGGTCGGCCCTCGATGGACAGCGGCATGGCGCCGAGGCCGACCGCGCTCACCTTCAGGTCACCCCATGCGCGGTATCGCACGTCAGTTCTCCTTTCCCAGGGTCTCGGCCACGGCGGCCGGCAGCCACTCCCGTACGTCCCGGAAGGCGAAGCCGAGCCTCGTGGCGCGGGAGTTGTCCATGCCGTAGTGGCGGTCGAAGGCGAAGGGCGAGCGGTCGCCGGGCGGCTCGGTCACCTTGAACACGGGGCGCGGGCAGCCGAGTCGGGCCGCCACCGCCGTGCACAGGTCCTCGACCGTCAGCTCTCCGTGCGAGGCGGCGTTGACCGGCCCCGTGAAGTCCTCGCCCGCCGCCCAGAACACGAAGTCGGCGATCTCCTCGACGTGGATGTACGTCGCCGGGTGCGTCACGGGCGGTACGGCGACGGGGGACCCGGTGCGGATGCGGTCGGCGTAGTGCTGGAGGCGGCCGGTGAAGTCGTCCTCGCCGCCCAGCACATGGGCCACCCGGACGGAGACGAACGGGACGTCCCCGTCGGCCGAGAACACCGCCTCCGCCTGCCGCTTGCCCTCGCCGTAGTGTCCCTCCAGGAACTCCGGGTCGTCCCAGGGCAGTTCCAGGTCCACGGTGACCGTGCGCGGGTCCACCGCACCTTCCGGGACCGGCCCCGGCGAGTCCTCGCGCTCGTACACCTCCACCGTCGAGGTCATCAGATAGCGCCCGGTGCGGCCCGCGAAGACCCGGCGGGCCGTCTCCGCCTGGCGCGGGGTGTAGCAGACCTGGTCGACGACGACGTCGTAGGTCCGGCCGGCCAGGGCCCCGGCCAGCGCCCGCTCGTCGTTCCGGTCGGCCACCAGGTGGACCGCGCCCGGCGGCGGGGCCGAGGAGCCGCGGTTGAGGACCGTGACCCGGTCACCCGCCGCCAGCGAGCGGGCGATCAGCCGCTTGCCGAAATAGCGGTTGCCGCCGATGACCAGTACCTCTCGTGCCCTTGTCATGATCATAATTTTCGGGTTCCGGCACGGCACTCTGAAGGGGGAGACATGGGAGATCAGGCCGCGTCACCGAAAGAACAGCGGCAGTCACGCGCCTTCGCCGTCGAAACACCGGTGGCCTTCGACGCGGTGGACCGGAGGATCCTCGAACTGCTCCAGACCGACGGGCGGATCAAGCTCAGCGAGCTGGGCCGGCGGGTCAGTCTGAGCCCGGCGGCGGTGGCCGAGCGGGTGCGCCGGCTGGAGGCGGCGGGCGTCGTGGAGGGGTACGGCGCCCGGGTCGTACCCGCCCGCCTCGGTTACGGCATCCAAGCCTTCATCCGGGTGAACCCGCACGGCGGCTACACCCTCAAGCACCCGAGGACCCTGGAGCTGATCGCGCGCCCGGAGGTCACCGAGGTGCACCACGTCGTCGGCGAGGACTGCTGGATCCTCAAGGTGGCCGTCACCGGCACCGCGCACCTGGAGGAGATCCTGGAGCTGACCTCGGCGCTGGGCCGTACGACGACGTCGATCGTGCTGTCCTCGCCGGTGCGGTGCACACCCCTCCTGCCCCCGGCCTTGCCTTGACGCCGACGTCAACGCCTACGGTCGTGGACATGCGAATCGGCGAGCTGGCCGCACGGGCCGGAACCACCACCCGCGCCCTGCGCTACTACGAGGCACGGGGGCTGCTGCCCGCCCGGCGCGACGACAGGGGACACCGCACCTACGACGAGGGCGACCTCCGGCTGCTCCGGCAGATCCGGACGCTGCAGGACTTCGGGTTCGACCTGGAGGAGACGCGGCCGTTCGTGGAGTGCCTGCGCGCCGGGCACCCGGAGGGCGACTCCTGCCCGGCCTCGCTCCTGGTCTACCGGCGCAAGCTGGACGAGCTGGACGCGCTCATCGGGCAGCTGACGGCGGTGCGGGAGACGGTCGCGGGGCAGTTGCGGCGGGCGGAGCGGGCGCGGGACACGCTGGCCGCCGAGGCGCTGGTTCCGGGGGGTCCGGAACCCGTGTGCGAGCTGGGAGGGCTTTCGCGATGAGCTTGGTGAGCGGACTGGCCGAGGTGACGGACGCGGATTTCCAGGCGGAGGTGATCGGCGCCGGCCTACCGGTCCTGGTGCAGTTCACGGCCGACTGGTGCGGTCCGTGCCGGCAGCTCGCGCCGGTGCTGAGGGACATCGCCTTCGAGGAGGGCGACCGGCTGAAGATCGTGCAGCTCGACGTCGACCGCAATCCGGAGACGACGGTCGCCTACGGGGTGCTGTCCACGCCGACGCTGATGGTCTTCCGGGACGGTGAGCCGGTGCGGTCGATGGTCGGGGCGCGGCCCAAGCGGCGGCTGCTGGAGGAGCTGGCCGACGTGCTGTGAAGCAGAGCCGCCCACGAAAAAATCCCCTGAGCAATTGCGCTCGGGGGATTTCTCTGCGTATATTTAGTGGTTCGTGACTTCTTTTCGAGCAAGTCACGGAGAAGTTCACTGAGCAGAGTATATCCGGGCGGGAGCGGAATTGTCAAACACCGAATTTCCGGACGATGAATTGCGGCGCGAGCAGGAATTCATCGACGGACTGTACGCGCGCGTGGACGTACTGCGCGGCGAGGCCGAGACCTCGGTCACGGACGCGCTCGCCCAGGGCGACAAGCCCATGCAGGCGCGGCTGGAGCGGGACATCCTGGTCGCCGAGCGCTCGGGGCTGCTCGCCGCGCTGAACGCCGTCGACGGCTCGCTCTGCTTCGGCCGGATCGACCTCACCGACGGCACCGCCCACCACATCGGCCGGATCGGGCTGCGCGAGGACGACGCCGAGCGCACCCCCGTCCTCATCGACTGGCGGGCCGACGTCGCCCGCCCCTTCTACCTGGCCACCGGGCACACCCCGATGGGCCTGCGCCGCCGCCGGCACATCAGCACCGAGGGCCGGACCGTGACCTCCCTGCACGACGAGATCCTCGACCTCGGCGACGCCACCCGCACCGGGTACGAGGACCACAGCGGCGACGACGTGCTGCTGGCCGCGCTGAACTCGGCGCGCACCGGCCGCATGAGCGACATCGTGCAGACCATCCAGGCCGAGCAGGACGAGATCATCCGGGCGCCGTACCGCGGGGTGCTGGTGGTCGAGGGCGGGCCGGGTACGGGGAAGACGGCGGTCGCACTGCACCGCGCCGCCTATCTCCTGTACGAGTACCGCGAGCTGCTGGCCCGCCGGGCCGTGCTGATCGTCGGCCCCAACCCGGCCTTCCTCGGCTACATCGGCGAGGTGCTGCCCTCCCTCGGCGAGACCGGAGTGCTGCTCGCCACCGTCGGCGAGCTGTTCCCGGGCGTGAAGGCCACCGCGACCGACACCCCCGAGGCGGCCGCCGTGAAGGGCCGCGCCGACATGGCCGACGTGCTCGCCGCCGTCGTACGCGACCGGCAGGCCCTGCCCGACCCGGTGATCGCGATCGAGCACGACCGGGAGGTGCTGATGCTCGACGACGGCCTGGTGAGCGTCGCCCGTGAGCGGACCCGCGCGGCCAAACTGCCGCACAACGCCGCCCGCGAGTACTTCGAGGGCCACATCCTCAACACCCTCACCGAGCTGTACGCCGAACGCGTCGGCACCGACCCGTACGACGGCAGCAGCCTGCTCGACGCCTCCGACATCACCCAGATCCGCGACGAACTCGCCGAGAACCCCGAGGTCTGGTCCGCGATCGACCAGCTGTGGCCCCGGGTCACCCCGCAGCGGCTCGTCGCCGACTTCCTCGCGGAGCCGGACGGCTACCTGCCGCAGAAGGACGCGGACGCGATCCGCCGCCCGGTGACCCGCACCTGGACCGTCGCCGACGTCCCCCTCCTGGACGAGGCGGCCGAACTCCTCGGCGAGGACGAGCGCTCGGCACGGGCCCGTGCCGAGCGCGAACGAGAGACCCAGATCGCCTACGCCCAGGGCGTGCTGGACGTGTCGTACGCCTCCCGGACCTACGAGTTCGAGGACAAGGAGGACGGTGACCCGGACGGGTCGGAGGTGCTGTCGGCGCATGACATCATCGACGCCGAGCGGTTCGCCGAGCGGCAGGAGGAGGCGGACCACCGCAGCGCCGCCGAGCGCGCCGCGGCCGACCGGACCTGGGCGTTCGGGCACATCATCGTGGACGAGGCGCAGGAGCTGTCGCCGATGGCCTGGCGGCTGCTGATGCGGCGCAGCCCGACCCGCTCGATGACCCTGGTCGGCGACCCCGCCCAGACCGCCGAGGCGGCCGGTGTCGGCTCCTGGGCGGACATCCTCGCCCCCTATGTCGAGGACCGCTGGGAGCACACCCGGCTCGGTGTCAACTACCGCACTCCGGCCGAGATCATGGAGCTGGCCGCGGCCGTCGTCCGCGCCGAGAACCCGGACTTCGAGCCGCCGAGCTCGGTCCGGTCGACCGGGGTACGGCCCTGGGTGCGGCGGGCGGACGGAGACCTGCCCGAGGCCGTGGCCAAGGCGGTCGCCGAACTCACCCCGGCCGAGGGCCGCCTCGCGGTCATCGCCCCGCGCGAGCTGCACCGCTTGCTGGCCGGCCGGCTGGACGGCGTCACGGCGGGCGCCGAGCCCGACCTGACCCGCACGGTCGTGCTGCTCGACCCCCGCCAGGCCAAGGGCCTCGAATTCGACTCGGTCCTGGTGGTGGAGCCGGGCGGCTACGGCACCAGCGACCTCTACGTCGCGCTGACCCGGGCCACCCAGCGGCTCGGGGTGCTGTACACGGGCGAGCTGCCCCGGGCGCTGGCCGCGGGCGTCACCGGGGACTAGGCGAACCGCCGGTGGGCGACGGCGGCGGGTAGCTCGGGTGCAGCGAGGAGGGCAGCGGCTGCAGCGACGCGCACAGCGCGGTCGGGAAGGCCGGTTCCCTGCGCTGCACGGCCCGGCACCCGCCGGCCGCGCTCTCGAAGAACGGCTTCCAGCCGGAGTGCTCGGCCCGGAAGAAGTACCGGTCGCCGAGGCGGGAGGTGCAGGCGGGGTCCTTGGTGTCGTCGCCGCACGCCGGTCCCGTGCGCCAGGAGAAGTCCAGCACCAGCCACTTTCCGTCGCAGTGCTCGGCGTCCCGGTAGGAGTGCATGGGGGCGTCGACGGCGATCATCGCCTGCTCGTAGGAGGCGGTGGTGCAGCCGGTGGCCGGCGGATGGCAGCCGAGTTCCCCGCACAGCCGCAGCACGGGCGGCTTGGCGCCGTCGGCGGTGAAGACGATGTCGTTGTCGACCACCAGCTCCCGCTCGCCCAGCGGCTTGGGCAGCCGTACCCGGACCGTGGCCGTCGTCTCCCTGGTGCACCCGGAACGCCTGTCCCCGGACGGGGAGCTGAAGGTGATCTGCACATGTACGGTGCCCGGCACCGTGCCGTACTCGGCGTCGGTGTCCACCGCCTTGAGATCCCGCACGCACGGGTGCTCGCCGCTGGGCACGCGCGCGTCCAGACTCAGCGTGCGGTGGTCGGCGCCGATCCGGGCACCGGTGACTCCGGACGGGCCGAAGGTGGTCCACGGGATCGGCCCGGTCCGAGTGGGCGAGGCCCCTCCGGCCACCCGGGTGCCGCAGCCGCCCAGCAGCAGGACGGCCACGGCGCACAGCAAAGCGGTCACTGATCTCCAAAGTCGCACGCGCCTCAATCCCCCCGTGGTGCACCTGAGTTGACCTGGGGGCACTATAAGGCGCGCGTCGCCCGGTCAGGCCGGCCGGAGCCAGAGGGTGGCCAGTGGCGGCAGGGTCAGCCGGATGCTCGCCGGGCGGCCGTGCCATCCCTGGGGCTCCGGTTTGATGATGTCGGGGTTGGTGACATCGCCGCCGCCGTACCGCGCCGCGTCCGTGTTCAGCGACTCGTGCCAGGCGGGCACGTCCTCGGGGACACCGAGCCGGTAGTCGTGGCGGACCACCGGGGACATGTGGGACACCGCGAGGAGCGGGTTGCCGTCGGCGTCCAGGCGCAGGAAGGCGAAGACGTTGTCGTCCGCCGCGTCCCCGGTGATCCACTGGAAGCCCGCCGGGTCGGTGTCCCGCTGCCACAGGGCCGGGGCCGCCCGGTACAGCGCGTTCAGGTCCCGTACGAGATCCCGTACACCCCGGTGGTCGGCCCCGGCGCCGTAGGACGGGTCGAGCAGCCACCAGTCGGGGCCGTGCGCCTCGGACCACTCGGCACCCTGGGCGAACTCCTGCCCCATGAAGAGCAGTTGCTTGCCGGGGTGGGCCCACATGAAGCCCAGGTAGGCGCGGTGGTTCGCGCGCTGCTGCCACCAGTCGCCCGGCATCTTCGACACCAGGGACCGCTTGCCGTGCACGACCTCGTCGTGGGAGATGGGCAGCACGTAGTTCTCGCTGTACGCGTACACCATCGAGAAGGTCATCTCGTGGTGGTGGTACTTGCGGTGCACCGGCTCGTGGCCCATGTACTGCAGCGAGTCGTGCATCCAGCCCATGTTCCACTTCAGGCCGAAGCCGAGCCCGCCGAAGCCGCTCGGGCCCTTGTGGTGGGTGGGGCGGGTGACGCCGTCCCAGGCCGTCGACTCCTCGGCGATGGTCACCACCCCCGGGCAGCGCCGGTAGACGGTGGCGTTCATCTCCTGCAGGAAGGCCACCGCGTCCAGGTTCTCCCGGCCGCCGTGCTCGTTCGGCGTCCACTGGCCCGGCTCGCGCGAGTAGTCCAGGTAGAGCATGGAGGCGACGGCGTCCACGCGCAGGCCGTCGATGTGGAACTCCTCGCACCAGTACACGGCGTTCGCCACCAGGAAGTTGCGCACCTCCTTGCGGCCGAAGTCGAACTCCAGGGTGCCCCAGTCCGGGTGGGCGGCCCGCAGCGGATCGTGGTGCTCGTACAGCGGGCGCCCGTCGAACTCGGCCAGCGCCCAGTCGTCGCGCGGGAAGTGCGCCGGCACCCAGTCCATCAGCACGCCGATGCCGGCCTGGTGCAGCCGGTCCACCAGGTACCTGAAGTCGTCCGGGGTGCCGAGCCGGGCCGTCGGGGCGTAGAACCCGGTGACCTGGTAGCCCCAGGAGCCGCCGAAGGGGTGCTCGGCGACCGGCATCAGCTCCACATGCGTGAAGCCCATCTCCCGTACATAGGCGGGGAGTTGGTCGGCCAGCTGCCGGTAGGTCAGGCCGGGGCGCCAGGAGGGCAGATGGACCTCGTAGACGGAGAAGGGCGCCTCGTGCACGGGCGTGTCGGCCCGGTGCGCCATCCACTCCGCGTCGCCCCACTCGTGCGCGGAGACGTCCACGATCGACGCCGTGGCGGGCGGGGCCTCCGTACGGCGGGCCAGCGGATCGGCGCGCAGGGTGCGCGAACCGTCCGGGCGGGTGATCTCGAACTTGTACACCTCGCCCGCGCCGATCCCCGGCACGAACAGCTCCCACACCCCGGAGGAGCCCAGCGAACGCATCGGGAAGCCCGTGCCGTCCCAGAAGTCGAAGCCGCCCGCGAGCCGCACGCCCCGCGCGTTGGGCGCCCACACCGCGAACCGGGTGCCGGACACCCCCTGATGGGTGGTGACATGCGCGCCGAGCGCCCGCCACAGCTGCTCGTGCCGGCCCTCGCCGATCAGGTGCAGGTCCAGCTCGCCGAGGGTGGGCAGGAACCGGTAGGGGTCCTCGGTGTCCAGGACGCTCCCCTCGTACGCCACCAGCAGCCGGTAGTCCGGTACGCCCGCGAGCGGCAGCAGCCCCGAGAAGAACCCGTCGCCGTCGTCGTGCAGCTCGGCCCGCAGCTCGCCGGTGACGACCGTGACGGACAGCGCGTACGGCCTGAAGACCCGGAAGGCCACGCCTCCGGGCACCGGGTGCGCGCCCAGCACCGCGTGCGGGTCATGGTGGGTGCCGTGCAGCAGCCGCTCACGGTCGGCGGGCCGGACACCGGCCGCCGGCCGCTCGTGGGCCGGCACCTTCTGCCTGGGAACGGTCTTCTCCCCGGCCCTGGTGTGCTTCTTGCCCTTCGGGGTCACGGACGAGCCTCCTGGTCTTCATGCGGCGAGGCGACGGATCGCCGAGAGCGGTACGGGCAGCCAGTCGGGGCGGTGCCGGGCCTCGTAGACGATCTCGTAGACCGCCTTGTCGGTCTCATAGGCCCGCAGCAGCACCGGATCGGTGCGCGGATCGCGGCCGGCCGCCTCCGCGTACCCGCAGCAGTAGGCGGCCCGGCACACGCGCGCCCAGTCCGGCGCGGGCGGGGTCACGGAGTGGGCCGCGTAGTCGAAGGAGCGGAGCATCCCCGCGATGTCCCGCACCGGCGGCTGCGGCATCCGCCGTTCGGCCGGCGGCCGGGCCGGCTCGCCCTCGAAGTCGATCAGCGACCACTCCCCGGACGGGGAGCGCAGGCACTGGCCCAGGTGCAGATCGCCGTGGATCCGCTGCGCGGTCCAGGTGCGGCCCTCGGTGGCGAGGTTGGCCAGCGCCGCGTAGGCCGAGCGCAGTCCGCCCTCGTACGGCCGCAGGACGGGCACGGCCTGGACGGCCGCCGCCAGCCGCTCGGTCATCCCGTCGGCCAGCGACTGCAGCTGCACATGACCGAGGGTGACCGTCGGCAGGGCGCGGGCGAGCGCGATGTGCACCTCGGCGGTGGCCCGGCCCAGCGCCCGCGCCTCGGCGGCGAAGTCCTCGCCCTTGGCCAGCTCGCGCAGCGCCAGCTCCCAGCCGTCGCTCGCCCCGCTGACGAAGGGCTGGAGCACCGCCAGGACGTAGGAGTCCGTCCCCAGTTCGGCGTGCAGCCAGGCCGTCGGCGCGGGCACCCGGGGGCAGTCCTCGCGGGCCAGTGCCAGGGGTATCTCCAGGTCGGGGTTGACGCCGGGCACCACCCGGCGCAGCAGTTTCAGGATGAACGTATCGCCGTAGACCACCGAGGAGTTGGACTGTTCGGCGGTCATCAGCCGGGCCACGAGACCCTCGCGTATCTCCTGGCGCGGGTCCCGCTCGAAACACAGCCCGCCGATGCGGGCCCGGGTGCGCAGGGCCTCCAGGAGCACTTCGGCGGGCCGTGGGTCGTACAGGGCCTCGTACACCGTGCGTCCGGCGAGCGGCCCCTCCTCCACATGTCCGATCAGCGCGGGCGCCAGCCGGGGCGGCAGCGCCTCGCGCACGCCTATGAGGAGCTGGTAGCAGTCGCCCGGGTGGGGCTCGGCGCCCGGCGTGGACGGCTGGTGGACGCGCAGCAGCAGGTGGTAGAGGCCCAGCCGGCCGTCGGGGGGCAGCAGTTCGGTGACGGCCACGGGGGTGAACCCGGTGACCGCACGCCCCTTGCCGGCGAACCAGCGCTGCCTCGGCAGCCACTCGCGCAACAAGGGGTCGAGCGAGGCGAGGAGAGCAGTGGTGGTGCTGGAAGAGGTGACCGTTTCCGCCATGGGCGTCACGTCCTTTCCCCGGGTCGTCGGGGTGTTACTGATGCGGTGCCCCTCGTGGGGCGGTGGAAACCGCCCCACGAGGGCCCTCTACGCCGCGTCGCGCCGCAGCCGGAACCAGTAGAAGCCGTGCCCCGCGAGGGTGAGCAGGTACGGCAGTTCGCCGATCGCCGGGAAGCGGACCCCGCCGAACAGCTCGACCGGGTGCCGCCCGCCGAACCGGCTCAGGTCCAGCTCCGTGGGCTGCGCGAAGCGGGAGAAGTTGTGGACGCAGAGCACGAGGTCGTCCTCGTACTCGCGCAGGAAGGCGAGCACGGCCGGGTTGGTGGACTGCAGTTCGTTGTAGGACCCCAGTCCGAAGGCAGGATTCTGCTTGCGGATCTCGATCATGCGGCGGGTCCAGTGCAGCAGCGACGAGGGCGAGGACATCGACGCCTCGACGTTGGTGACCTGGTAGCCGTAGACCGGGTCCATGATCGTCGGCAGGAACAGCCGTCCCGGGTCACAGGACGAGAAACCCGCGTTGCGGTCGGGGGTCCACTGCATCGGGGTGCGCACGGCGTCGCGGTCGCCGAGCCAGATGTTGTCGCCCATGCCGATCTCGTCGCCGTAATAGAGGATCGGCGAGCCGGGCAGGGACAGCAGCAGGGCGGTGAACAGCTCGATCTGGTTGCGGTCGTTGTCGAGCAGGGGGGCGAGGCGCCGCCGGATCCCGATGTTGGCGCGCATCCGCGGGTCCTTGGCGTACTCGGCCCACATGTAGTCGCGCTCTTCGTCGGTGACCATCTCCAGGGTCAGCTCGTCGTGGTTGCGCAGGAAGACGCCCCACTGGCAGCCGGAGGGGATGGCCGGCGTCTTGGCGAGGATCTCGGAGACGGGGTAGCGGGACTCGCGGCGCACGGCCATGAAGATGCGCGGCATGACGGGGAAGTGGAAGGCCATGTGGCACTCGTCGCCGCCGGAGGCGTAGTCCCCGAAGTAGTCGACGACGTCCTCCGGCCACTGGTTGGCCTCCGCCAGCAGCACCTTGTCCGGGTACTGGGTGTCGATCTCCTTGCGCACCCGCCTGAGGAACTCGTGGGTCGCGGGCAGGTTCTCGCAGTTGGTGCCCTCCTGCTGGTACAGGTACGGCACGGCGTCCAGGCGGAACCCGTCGATGCCGAGATCCAGCCAGAACTTCAGCGCGGAGATCATCTCCTCCTGCACCGCCGGGTTCTCGTAGTTGAGGTCCGGCTGGTGCGAGAAGAAGCGGTGCCAGTAGTACTGCTTGCGTACCGGGTCGTACGTCCAGTTGGAGGCCTCGGTGTCGACGAAGATGATCCGGGCGTCCTGGAACTGCTTGTCGTCGTCGGCCCAGACGTAGTAGTCCCCGTACGGTCCCTCCGGATCCCGCCTCGACTCCTGGAACCACGGGTGCTGGTCGCTGGTGTGGTTCATGACGAAGTCGATGATGACGCGCATGCCGCGCTGATGGGCGGCGTCCACGAACTCCACGAAGTCGGCGAGGTCACCGAACTCCGGCAGGACGGCGGTGTAGTCGGAGACGTCGTAACCGCCGTCTCTGAGCGGCGACTTGAAGAAGGGAGGCAGCCACAGGCAGTCGACCCCCAGCCACTGCAGATAGTCCAGCTTGGCCGTCAGACCCTTCAGGTCGCCGATGCCGTCGCCGTTGCTGTCCTGGAAGGAGCGGACCAGGACCTCGTAGAAGACGGCGCGTTTGAACCAATCCGGATCCCGGTCCCTCGCGGGCGTGTTCTCGAAGGTGTCCGGGACGGGCTCATTGACGATCATATTGTGGGTGACCCTCCGATCTGCGGGGTGGACGGTCGCAGGACGGTGCTGTGCTTGTCCGGGGACGCGACATCAGCGGCTTCCGCCGCGCGGCCCCCGGACCCCCGGCCGACGGTGAGCACATGCGCGCCCCCAGGCCCAAGGCGCACATAGTTGGCCCTGCCCCAGTAGTAGGTCTCGCCGGTGAGCTCGTCGCGCACCGGCACCGACTCGTGCCATTCCAGGCCGAGTTGCGGCATGTCCAACGAGACCGTCGCCTCCTGGGTGTGGTGCGGGTCGAGGTTGGCGACCACCAGAACCGTGTTCGACCCGCTCCGCTTCGAGTAGGCGATCACCGCGTCCTGGTCGGCGTGGTGGAAGTGCAGATCGCGCAGCTGGCGCAGGGCCGGATTCTGCCGACGGACGGCGTTGAGGCGGGTGATGAGCGGCGCGATGGTACGGCCCTCGCGCGCGGCCGCCTCCCAGTCCCGTCGCTTGAGCTGGTACTTCTCCGAGTCCAGGTACTCCTCGCTGCCCTCCCT
>NZ_JBEPBF010000055.1:0-60005 GCF_040298985.1 Streptomyces sp. NPDC001093
ACCGGAGGCCGTCGCCGCGCACGTCGCCGACGTGCTCGGGGACGCCCTTCCCGACCAGGGCGACCCCGACGCCCTGCGCGCCCTCGTGCACGCCCTGGCCGAGGGCGCCGCCGACCCCGCCGACCCGCTGTGCGCGGCCCATCTGCACTGTCCGCCGCTCGCCGTGGCCACCGCCGCCGACCTCGCCGTCAGCGTCCTCAACCCGTCCCTGGACTCCTGGGACCAGGCCCCGGCCGCCTCCGCCGTGGAGGCCGCGGTCACCCGCGCCCTGGCTCGCGCCGCCGGTCTCGCCGACGCCCTCGTCACCACCGGCGGCACCGAGTCCAACCAGCTCGCCCTGCTCCTCGCCCGCGAGGCACACGGCGGCAGTGTCCGATTGATCTGCGGGGCCAACGCCCACCACTCGCTGCCGCGCGCCGCCTGGCTGCTCGGCCTGCCCGACCCGGTCCTCGTCCCGGCGGCGGGCGGCACCCTCGACCTCGCCGCCCTCGACGAGGCCCTCACCACGCTCTCCGGCCCGCTGCTGGTCGCCGCCACCGCCGGCACCACCGACGCCGGACTCATCGACCCGCTGCCCGAGATCGCCGGCCTGTGCGCCGCGCACGGAGCCCGCCTGCATATCGACGCGGCCTACGGCGGAGGCCTCCTCTTCAGCGACCGGCACCGGGAGAGACTCGCCGGACTGGAAGCCGCCCACACCGTCACCCTCGACCTGCACAAGCTCGGCTGGCAGCCGGTCGCCGCCGGACTCCTCGCCGTCGCCCGCCCCGGCGAACTCGCCGTACTGCACCAGCGCGCCGACTATCTGAACGCCGACGACGACACCGGGGCCGGGCTCCCCGACCTGCTCGGCCGCTCCCTGCGCACCACCCGCCGCCCCGACGTCCTCAAGATCGCGGTCACCCTGAAGACCCTCGGCCGCACCGGACTCGGCACCCTGATCGACCAGGTCTGCGCCCACGCACGCGAGTTCGCCGCGCTGGTCGAGGCACACCCCGGCTTCGAGCTGTACGACCGGCCCGCGATCAGCACCGTCCTGTTCCGGCCCGCGGGCGCCACCGACGACGCCGTGGCCGCCGTACGCCGTGGGCTGCTGCACGAGGGCCGGGCCGTCCTCGGGCGCGCCCGCCTCGACGGCCGCCTCTGGCTCAAGGCCACCCTCCTCAACCCCCACACCCGGCCGGACGACCTGGCCCGGCTCCTGAAACTCGCAGAAGAAGGCACCCTCGCATGACCAACCCCCCGTGCCACGAGCCCACCTCCCCCCGCGACCTGGTCGGCATCGGCATCGGCCCCTGCAATCTCTCGCTGGCCGCACTCGCCCAGCCGCTCGCCGAACTCGACGCCGTCTTCTACGAACAGCGCCCCGGCTTCGACTGGCACCCCGGCCTGCTCATCGAGGGCGCGACCATCCAAGTGCCGTTCCTGGCCGACCTGGTGAGCCTCGCCGACCCGACCAGCCCGTGGAGCTTCCTGAACTACCTCAGGACCCGCGAGCGGCTCTTCCCCTTCTACTTCGCCGAGCGCTTCCACATCCAGCGCGCCGAGTACGACGCCTACGGCCGCTGGGTCGCCCAGAGCCTGCCCGGGCTGTGCTTCCGCCACCAGGTCGACGCGGTCAGCTGGAACCCCGAACGGGACGTGTTCGAGGTCGACTTCACCCAGCTCGACGCCGCGGGCGAGGCAGAGGCGCTGGGCCGTACCTACACCCGCAACGTCGTCCTGGGCGTCGGCGCCGCGCCGTACGTACCCGATCCGCTCAAGCCCCTGGTGGCCGCCCCGGGCGTGCCGGTCATCCACGCCGCCGACTACCTGGACCACCGTTCCGCGATCCTCGCCGCCGAGCACGTCACCGTCGTCGGCTCCGGGCAGTCCGGTGCCGAGGTCTTCCTCGACCTGCTGCGCAACCGCCCCGCCGGGCGGGAGAAGCTGCACTGGATCGGCCGCAGCGAGGCGTTCGCGCCGATGGAGTACTCCAAGCTGGGCCTGGAGCACTTCACCCCCGACTACACCCGCTACTTCCACGCCCTCGCCGAGCCCGTCCGGGACCGGCTGGTCGCCGCGCAGTGGCAGCTGCACAAGGGCATCGACGCCGGCACCCTCGCCGCCATCCACGACGAGCTGTACCGGCGCACCCTGCACGGCGGCTGGCCCGACGCCGTCCTCACCCCGGGCGTCCGGGTCCGCACCGCCGGCCGGATCGCCACGACCAGGATCGAGCTGCACCTGGAACACCTCCAGCAGGACAGCCGCTCCCGGCTCACCACCGACGCCGTCGTCCTCGCCACCGGCTACCGAGACCGCCCGCTCGGCCACGTCCTCGCCGGGCTCGACCCGTACCTGCGCCGCGACAGCAGTGAACGCCTGCGCATCGACGAGGAGTTCCGGCTCGTCCTCGACCCGTCCGTGACCGGCTCGGTCTACGTCCAGAACGCCGAGCTGCACACCCACGGCGTGGGCGCACCCGACCTCGGCCTCGCCGCCTGGCGGAGCGCGACCATCCTCAACTCGCTCACTGGAAAGGAGCCGTACCCGCAGCCCTCGCGAACCGCTTTCACCTCATTCGGACTCGAGGCGATCCAGCACCCCCGGCACCGCATGCCGCAGGCCCGCCAGGCACAGCACCTCACGCCACTGGTCGACGGCAGGTGATCCCCAAGGGGAATTCGCTCATCGGAGCGAGTGACCGCACAATTCAACACTTGTCAATGACCATTTACTCAAAGGTTGTTGAGTGGTCATGTGGGGCCGAATCTCTACCCGCGGGTAAGGCCTAGGCTCGACATATGCGCCGAGCAAAGATCGTCTGTACTCTGGGGCCCGCCACCGACTCGTACGACCAGATCAAGGCACTGGTCGACGCCGGAATGGACGTGGCCCGGTTCAATCTCAGCCACGGCACCCACGCCGAACACGAGGAGCGTTACCGGCGAGTGCGCAAGGCGGCCGACGAAACCGGCCGCAGCGTCGGAATTCTCGCCGACCTTCAAGGCCCGAAGATCCGGCTCAGCCGTTTCGGTGAAGGACCGGTACTCCTTGAACGCGGCGACACGTTCACCATCACCGTCGAGGACGGCGTGGAGGGCGACCGCCACCAGTGCGGCACCACCTACGCCGGCCTCGCCGCCGACGTCTCCCCCGGTGAGCGCATCCTCGTCGACGACGGCAAGGTCTGCCTGGAGGTCACCGCCGTCGACGGCCCGCGCGTCCGCACCCTCGTGGTCGAGGGCGGCATGGTCTCCGACCACAAGGGCCTGAACCTCCCCGGCGTCGCCGTCTCCGTCCCCGCCCTCTCCGAGAAGGACGAGGAGGACCTGCGCTGGGCGCTGCGCACCGGCTTCGACGTCATCGCGCTCTCCTTCGTCCGCAGCGGCGACGACGCCAGGGGCGTGCACCGGATCATGGCCGAGGAGGGCTGCCGCCTCCCGCTGATCGCCAAGGTCGAGAAGCCGCAGGCCGTGGCGAACCTCGACGACATCGTGGCCGTCTTCGACGGGCTCATGGTCGCGCGCGGCGACCTGGGCGTGGAGATGCCCCTGGAGCAGGTGCCGATCGTGCAGAAGCGCGCGGTCAAGCTCGCCAAGCGCAACGCCAAGCCGGTCATCGTCGCCACCCAGATGCTCGACTCGATGGTCGACAACGCCCGGCCGACCCGCGCCGAGGCCTCCGACGTGGCCAACGCGGTCCTCGACGGCACGGACGCGGTGATGCTCTCCGGCGAGACCAGCGTCGGCAAGTACCCGGTCGAGACCGTGCGCACCATGGCGAAGATCGTCGCGGCGGCCGAGGAGGACATGCTGGCCAAGGGCCTGCCGCCGCTGACCGAGCGGAACAAGCCGCGCACCCAGGGCGGCGCGGTCGCCCGCGCGGCGGCGGAGATGGGCGACTTCCTGGGCGCGAAGTTCCTGGTGGCGTTCACCCAGTCGGGAGACACCGCCCGCCGCCTGTCCCGCTACCGGTCCCCGATCCCCCTGCTGGCCTTCACCCCCGAGCCGGCCACCCGCTCCCAGCTCAGCCTCACCTGGGGCGCCGAGACCTTCCTCGGCCCGCACGTCGACTCCACCGACGCCATGGTCGACCAGGTGGACGAGCTGCTGCTGAAGTACGGCCGCTGCGAGAAGGGCGACGTCGTGGTGATCACGGCCGGCTCCCCGCCCGGTGTCTCCGGCTCGACCAACATGGTCCGGGTCCACCACATCGGGGAGGACGACAGCCCTAAGGCATGAAAAAGGGCCCCTCACCTGAGGGGCCATCCGGAACGCTGACCTTGGAATCCAAGGAAAAGTGCCCCGGGTCGGACTCGAACCGACACTGTACGGGTTTTGAATCCGTTGCCTGCTGCCAATTGGGCTACCGGGGCTCGCAGAATCCAAGGTTTCCCCCGACCCTCCGCGCGTCCACCATACCGTAGCTAGGTAGGCTCTTGTCAGCAGTACCCCTGCCTGGAACGAGGAGCCCCCGTGACCGCCGAGTCGCCCCAGCCCGTAGACGCGCCCGACGACGACAAGTCGCACGTGCCTCCGCTGACGACCCGTGTCGTCATCGCCGAGGACGAGGCCCTGATCCGGCTCGACCTGAAAGAGATGCTGGAGGAGGAGGGGTACACCGTCGTAGGCGAGGCCGGGGACGGTGAGCAGGCCGTCGAGCTGGCCCGCGAGCACCGGCCCGACCTGGTGATCATGGACGTGAAGATGCCCAGGCTGGACGGCATCTCCGCGGCCGAGAAGATCGCCGAGGAGTCCATCGCGCCGGTGCTGATGCTCACCGCCTTCTCACAGCGCGACCTCGTCGAGCGCGCCCGGGACGCCGGCGCCATGGCGTACCTGGTCAAGCCGTTCAGCAAGAGCGATGTCGTCCCGGCCATCGAGATGGCCGTCTCCCGCTTCACCGAGCTGAAGCAGCTGGAGCAGGAGGTCGCCGACCTCACCCAGCGTCTGGAGACCCGCAAGCTGGTGGACCGCGCGAAGTCGATCCTCCAGACGGAGTACGGCCTGACCGAGCCGGCCGCGTTCCGCTGGATCCAGAAGACCTCGATGGACCGGCGGATGTCGATGCAGCAGGTCGCGGAGGCTGTGATCGCGGACAACGAGGAGAAGAAGGCGGCCAAGAAGGGCTGACCCCGTACGGCAAAGGCCCGCGCCCCGGAGAAGGGGGCGCGGGCCTTTGCCGTCGTGACGGTCAGTCCTCGCCCAGATAGGCCTTGCGGACCGACTCGTCGTGCAGCAGGTCCTGCCCCGTGCCGGACAGGACGATGTTGCCGACCTCCATGACATGGCCCTCGTCGGCGAGCGAGAGCGCCGCCTGGGCGTTCTGCTCGACCAGCAGGATCGTCGTGCCCTGGGACTTCAGCTCGGCGATCGTCGCCATGATCTTCTGCATCATGATCGGCGACAGGCCCATCGACGGCTCGTCCAGCATGAGCAGCTTCGGCTGGGACATCAGGGCGCGCCCCATCGCCAGCATCTGCTGCTCACCGCCGGAGAGGGTGCCCGCGGCCTGCTTGCGGCGCTCACCCAGGATGGGGAAGAGGTCGTAGGCGCGCTGGATGTCCTTCTCGATGCCGGGCTTGTCGCCGCGCAGGAACGCGCCGAGGCGCAGATTGTCCTCGATGGTCATGCGCGGGAAGATGTGCCGCCCCTCGGGGGAGTGGGCGAGGCCCAGGGAGACCACCTGGTGGGCGGGGACCTTCTTCAGCGACTTGCCGTTGAACCGGATCTGGCCGCCGACCGGCTTCAGCAGGCCGGAGAGCGTGCGCAGGGTGGTGGTCTTGCCGGCGCCGTTGGTGCCGATGAGGGTGACCACCTGACCGGCCTCGACCTTGAAGGAGATGCCCTTGACGGCTTCGATCTTGCCGTAGGCGACCCTCAGGTCCTCCACTTCGAGCAGTGCGGTCATCGGTCGTTCTCCTTGCCGGGCGCAGCGTCGGTCGTGGTCTCGGCGTCCGCCTCAACAGACTCAGTAGCCTCAGCAGACTCGGCTGCCTCACCGGCCTCGGCGTTGGCCTCGGCGGCCTCCACCTCGGCCACCTCTTCGTCGCCGGGCGCGTTCTCGAAGGGCTCGCCGAGGTAGGCCGCGATGACGCGTTCGTCGCCCTGGACGGTGGCGCTGTCACCCTCGACCAGTTTCTCGCCCTGCACCAGGACGGCCACGCGGTCGCACAGGTTGAAGATGAAGCGCATGTCGTGCTCGATGACGAGGACGGCGATTCCCTTGTCCCGGATGGCGAGGACCAGTTCCTCGGTGGCCCGGGTCTCCTGCGGGTTCATGCCGGCCGTCGGTTCGTCGAGCAGCAGCAGTCCGGGCTCGCTGGCCAGCGCGCGGGCGATCTCCAGCTTGCGCTGCTCGCCGTAGGGGAGGTTGCGGGCGAGGTGCTCGGCCTTCTTCTCCAGGCCCACGAACTCCAGGAGTTCCATGGCGCGTTCGCGGGAGGCCTTCTCGGCGCGGTGGAATCCGGGGCCGCGCAGCAGCGCGGACCACAGGCCTTCCTTGGTGCGGGTGTGCCGGCCGACCAGGACGTTCTCCAGGACCGTCATGTTCGCGAACAGCCGGATGTTCTGGAAGGTGCGGGCGATGCCGGCCGCGGTGACCTTGAAGGACTTGGGCGGGAGCACCTGGCCCTTGTAGCGGACCTCGCCCTCGGTGGGCACGTACAGGCCGGTCAGGCAGTTGAAGAAGGTCGTCTTGCCGGCGCCGTTGGGGCCGATCAGGCCGACGATCTCGCCGCTCTGGACGGTGAAGTCGACATTGCGTACGGCGGTGAGGCCACCGAAGCGCATGGTCACGCCGCGGGCGTCGAGCACGACCTCGCCGGGTGCGGAGGCGCCGGGGACGGCGTCCTTGGTAGTGGTGTCGGTAGTCATCGTGGTCAGGCCCCTGCCTTGGTGAGGACGGCGGGTGCTTCGGCCTCTTCGTGGAACTCGAGCTGGCGGCGCCGGTTGGGGATGAGGCCCTCCGGACGGAAGCGCATCAGCAGGATGAGGGTGACGCCGAAGGCGAAGAGCTGGTAGTCGCCCAGGAACTGCAGCTTGGCCGGGATCAGGTACAGCAGGGACGCGCCGACCAGCGGACCGGCGATGGTGCCCATGCCGCCGAGGACCACCGCGGCCAGCAGGAAGGCCGAGTTGGGCGGTACGGCGTAGGCGAACTGGTACTGCTCGGGGGTCACGGTGTAGGTGACGTGGCCCTGGACGGAGCCGGAGAGACCGGCCAGGCAGGCGCCCAGGGCGAAGGCGATGAGTTTGACCCGGAAGCCGTTGATGCCCATGGCGAGCGCCGCGGTCTCGTCCTCGCGGATGGCGATCCAGGCGCGGCCGATGCGGGAGTCGCTGCTGCGCCGGAACACCACGACCACGATGAACGTGATGATCAGCATCAGCAGCAGGTAGTTGGCGAACCGGCCGATGGTGGTGCCCAGGATCTGGTGCTCCTGGCCGAAGTCGAAGCCGGCGATGTTCAGGTTCGGGATCGAGGAGATGCCGTTGGAGCCGTTGGTGACGTCCGGGCCCGAGGTGCCGTCCATGTTGAGGACGGTGATGCGGAAGATTTCACCGAAGCCGAGGGTGACGATGGCCAGGTAGTCGCCGCGCAGTCGCAGGGTCGGGGCGCCGATGACGACGCCGAAGATCATGGCGACGACCGCGCCGAGCAACGCCGAGGCCCAGAACGGCCAGTTGACGTGCAGGGGGGATGACGGCGAGCCGGAGACCAGGGCCGCGGTGTAGGCGCCGACGCCGAGGAAGGCGACGTAACCGAGGTCGAGGAGGCCGGCGAGGCCGACGACGATGTTCAGGCCCAGCGCGACGGTCGCGAAGATCAGGATGTAGACGCCGATCGTCGCGTACTGGTCGTTGGACTGGGTGAAGGGGAAGGCCGCGGCGGCGACGAAGGCGCCGGTCATGGTGACGGTGCGGTGCTTCGCGGTGATCGCCGAGACCCGGGCCACGAGCCCGGCCTTGGAGAGGGCGGCGAAGCCGAAGCCTGCGGTGATGAGGAAGCCGATGAACAGCTCGTCGTACGGTGTGCTGACGCCGTAGCTGAAGACCCACAGGCCCACGGCCATGGCCGCGACGATGACGAGGATCTCGGCATAGGCCGGCAGGGTGCGCGCCGGTTCCGGGGCCTTGGCGACGAAGGCCGCCTTGAAGATGTTCCATTTCTGCCGGGAGTTGTGCCGGAACAGCTCCCAGCCGCGGTCGTCCGGGTCGGCGAGGTCGGGCTCCGGCCGTTCGAACGGCAGGGCCAGCGCGCCGAGCAGGGCGGCCAGGGTGGCGACGGCCACGACGAAGCCGCCGGGCTCCAGGTTCACCAGGCCGCCGAGCTCGTCGCTGATGGCGATGACGGTGTACCAGGCGGTGGCGAAGGTACCGAGCGCGGCCAGCTTCAGGGCCGCGTCGGCGCTTCCGGGCGTCAGCCACCCGAGGCCCCTGACGCCGTAGGAGGCGAGGCCGAACAGGGTGGTGAGGATGCCTCCGATCAGCACCAGGACCTGCAGGCCGCCCGGGTAGCCGTAGACGGTGAGGTCACCGGGGAAGTCGGCGGTCCAGGTCCAGGACAGGAACGTGGAGACGATCGCGAGGGCGCCGCCGCCGGTGGCGAGGGCCCTGCCGAGCGGGGCCGGCAGACCGATCAGGCCGGACGGGGCGGTGGCGGGTGCGCTCGGGGTTTCCGGCGTCTCGGGGGTGTCGGATGTGGTGGTCTGTGTGGTCATCGGTGTCACGCCCTGTCCGCGACGCGTTCGCCGAGCAGGCCCTGCGGCCTGAACAGCAGTACGAGGATGAGGAGTACGAAGGCCCAGACGTCGGCCCAGGACTGGCTGCCGAACTTGTCCATGCCGGGGATGTTCGCGATGTAGGCGGTGGACAGGGCCTCGGCCACACCGAGGACGAGACCGCCGAGCATGGCCCCGTAGATGTTTCCGATGCCGCCGAGGACGGCCGCGGTGAAGGCCTTGAGACCGAGGAGGAAGCCCATCTTGAAGTCGATCTGGCCGTACTTGAGGCCGTAGGCGACGCCTCCGACGGCCGCGAAGGCGGCGCCGAGGGCGAACGCGATCACGATGATCCGGTCGGTGTTGACACCCATCAGCTTCGCGGTGTCCGGATCCTGGGCGGTGGCCTGCATGCCGCGGCCGGTACGGGTGCGCATCACGAAGTAGGCGAGGAAGGCCATGCTGAGCGGGGCCGCGATCACCAGGAAGATGTCACCGGTCTGGATCGTGACGCTGCCGATGTCGAAGGGGCCGCCCGGAATCGTCGGGAAGGTGCGGGCGGACTTCGCCTGGGGGTACCAGGCCCACACGGCCTGCTGCAGGGCCAGGGAGAGGCCGATCGCGGTGATGAGGGGGGCGAGACGGGGGGCGGTGCGCAGGGGACGGTAGGCGAACCGTTCCGCTCCGACGGCGACCAGGACGGCGACCAGGACCGCGCCCACCAGCATGAGGGGCAGGGCGACCCACATCGAGGTGCCGTCAGGCAGTATGTACGCGTAGACCGTGAGCGCGCCGAAGGCGCCGGTCATGAAGATCTCGCCGTGGGCGAAGTTGATGAGCTGGACGATGCCATAGACCATCGTGTAGCCGATGGCGACCAGCCCGTACATGGATCCCAGTAGCAGGCCGTTGACCAGCTGCTGCGGCAGTTCGTTCACCGCATGTCCTCCGAGAGGTTCGGAAAGCTTCGACGGATGGGGCCGGATGCGAGGACGCGCGGGGCGCCAGTGGAACAGCGCCCCGCGCGGCTCTGTGGATGCGGGTGTGGGTCAGCTGCTGGGGGTGTACGTGCCGGACTGGGCAGCCTTCCAGGCGCCGCCGTCGACCTTGTAGACGGTGAGCTGCTTGTTGGTCGCGTCACCGAACTCGTCGAAGGAGACCTTGCCGGTCACACCGTCGAAGGAGACGTTCTGCATCGCGGCGGTGACCTTGGCGCGGGCGTCGGACGGCAGCTTGCCGCCGTTGGCGTCGACGACCTTCTTCACCGCTTCGATGATCGACCAGGCCGAGTCGTAGGAGTAGCCGCCGTAGGCCGCGTAGTCCTCCTTGTAGCCCCCCGCCTTGTAGTCGGCGACGAACTGCTTGGCGGAGGCCAGGGTCTCGACCGGGGCGCCGACCGAGGTGGCGAGGTCACCGGTGGCGGCGCTGCCCGCGAGCTTGATGAAGGTGGGGTCGTAGATACCGTCACCGCCGACCAGCGGGACGTTGGCGCCCGCCGACTTGATCTGCTTGCTGAGCGGACCGGCCTGCGGGTACTCGCCGCCGTAGTAGACCACGTCGGCGCCCGAGGACTTCACCTTGGTGGCGACCGCGGAGTAGTCCTTGGTGTCGGGGTTGATGTGCTCGGTGCCGACGACCTTGCCGCCGAGCTTCTTGAACTCGTCGGTGAAGGTGGCGGCGAGGCCGGCGCCGTAGGTCTTCTTGTCGTCGATGACGAAGACCTTGGTCTTCTTGGCCGTGTTGTAGACGTACTGGGCGGCGAAGGGGCCCTGGATGGCGTCCGTGGTCGCCGTGCGGAAGTACGACTTGTACGGACGCGCCTTCGACGTCTGCCAGTTGGTGCCCTGGGTCAGGGCGGGGTTGGTGTTGGCCGGCGAGACCTCGACCAGCTTGGCGTCGTCGAAGACCTTCTGCATCGACTGGGCCACGGACGAGTTCAGCGGGCCGACCACGCCGAGGACGCTGTTGTCGCCGACGAACGCGGTGGCGTTCGACTGCCCGGAGGAGGGCTGGGCCTGGTCGTCCTTGGCCACGATCTTGAAGGTGACGCCCTTGACGTAGTTCTTCTTGTTCGCGGTGTTGACCGCGAGGTCCACCGAGTTCTTGATGCCCAGGCCGAGCGCGGACAGGTCGCCGGTCAGCGGGGCGTCGACGCCGATGGTGACGGTGGTGCCGCCGCCCTTGCCGGAGTCCGAGCCCTTTCCGCCGCTGTCGCGCGAGCCGCAGGCCGTGAGGGTGAGTGCTCCCGCTGCCAGCGCGGCGGTGATGGCGATGAGCGAACGTTGACGCACGATCAGTCCTTTCCCCAGGACGACCGCATCCCTGTGGAAGCGGTCGAGCCGCGCGCCTGCCCGAAGTGACGAGCCGAAGAGGAGATCGAGGGCGCGGTGACTGGCCGTGACTCTAAGCGTGTGCGGGGAATGTGGAGGAGAGCTTGACCAAGGCTGTGACGCTCTTGTTATGACACGACGTAATGCAGAGCGGTACGCCGTGGGGGATAGAGCGGAATTAAGGCCGATTCGCTCTGTCCGCAATGTGAGAACCCGCTGGATCCACCATGATCAATTCAGGTGTCTCGAGGGTTTTGGTAATGACGTGGCACTGTTGCTGCAGGCGACTTCGAGGGCATGGGAGAGGTGTTGCGCGTAGCGCGGACCGAGGATGTAGCTCTGAATCTGCATTGCGCGCGTATTACGCAGAGTTACATCCAGGAAAGGCAGTCCGGCGTCCATAGGTACTTTTCCGCATTGCGTCACGTGCATGGTTATCGTGATCTTGCGGTCCGAACCTGCCTTTGTCCGGAACGGCGTTCGCGGGTCCGTCACCAGCGAGAGTCCCGCGTACGGCTGGGTCACCCGGGTCACCGTGACCGGCGGCCCCGACTCCACGCTCAGTAGCACAGCGAAGCTGAAACTGCGGGGCAGGGCGCCCGCCGGAGTCGTCCGGCCGCCCACATACTCCACCACCACCGCCTGGGCGGGGTAGGGAGCCGGGGGCGGTGGCGGCTTCTGAGGCCGGGTGGCGTAGAGATAACCGCCGCCGGTCAGGAGGGCGGCCGCCGCGGTGAACGCAAGGACGGCACGCCGGTGGCGGCCGTAACGGGCCGCCAGGACCGAGCGAATCCGGCCTGGGAGGCCTGGAGTTGGGGCTGCCGGCTGCCGAGCGTCCCACGCATGTGTGCCCTCGCCGGGCTCCACGGGACCGATGCCGCTCATTGCCAGGGGCTTTCGGTCGGAGCGCCATGGCGATAGCGCTCGACGCAGGCCGCGCGCGCCTGACGGCCGATCAACTCCTCTGCGGACGAATCGCCTTGTCGCCCCCTCACGGCGCGCGCGGCTTTCACGACGTCCCGCAGGATCTCGTACTCCCCGTTGGACAAACCCATCGACTGGTAGTCGCCGTAGGTGCTGCCGTCGAGCACCTTGCGGGACCAGTCCACGACGAGGCGGGTGCACAGGTCCGCGGCAGAGGTCTTCGCGGGAGAGGGGGAGGAACTCTCCGAGGGGGAGGAGCGGGCAGCCGTTCCGGGGGCGGCGGGCCGGTCGCACGCCGCCGTCCACACAAGTGCCGACAGCGCCGGCCCGAGCACCAGGAACCTCGCCCCCGGCCGGGGGTCCCCTCGCCGTCCCATGAGCAGAAACTAAGGGGAGGGGCGGCGGGGGGCAACGGTCCGGTGCCGGCTGTTCGGCCGGCGGGGCAGTGGTGTGGTGCCGGCCGGTCAGTCCGCCGTGGGCGGTACCTGCGCCGCGTCGCCCGGCCGGGCGTCCCGCAGCAGACAGGTCAGCCGGGCGCTGCACACACGGCGGCCCTGCTCGTCGCTGATCACGATCTCGTACGTCGCCGTCGAACGGCCCCGGTGCACCGGCGTGGCCACACCGGTGACCAGGCCCGAGCGGACCCCGCGGTGGTGCGTGCAGTTCAGGTCCACGCCGACGGCGATCTTCGAGCTGCCGCCGTGCAGCATGGAGCCGACCGAGCCGAGCGTCTCCGCCAGCACCGCCGAGGCACCGCCGTGCAGCAGGCCGTACGGCTGGGTGTTGCCCTCCACCGGCATGGTCCCGACGACCTTCTCCGCCGAGGCCTCCAGGATCTGCACACCCATCCGCGTGCCGAGATGCCCGGCCGAGAACAGGGCGGGCAGGTCGACGCCGAGCGCCGCGTACTCGTCGATGACCTGCTGCGGGAATCTCACCTGCTGCTGCTCGCCCATGGGCCCAGCTCCTTCGTCGTACATCTGTCGGTCGACTGAGCAAACGCTCAGTCGGTCGCCGATTGTTCCAGACGGCCCTCCGCCTGCCCGGTGTGACCTTCGAGACGTACGACCACGGACTTGCTGGCCGGGGTGTTGCTGGTGTCGGCGGTCGCGTCGAGCGGGACCAGGACGTTCGTCTCCGGGTAGTACGCCGCCGCGCATCCCCGGGTCGTCGGGTAGTGCACGACCCGGAAACCGGGCGCCCGCCGCTCCACGCCGTCCTTCCACTCGCTCACCAGGTCGACGTACGACCCCTCGGTGAACCCGAGCGCCCGCGCGTCCTCGGGGTTCACCAGCACCACCCGGCGGCCGCCCGTGATGCCCCGGTAGCGGTCGTCCAGGCCGTAGATCGTGGTGTTGTACTGGTCGTGCGAGCGCAGGGTCTGCAACAGCAGCCGGCCCTCGGGCAGTTCGGGGTACTCCACCGGCGCCGCCGTGAAGTTCGCCTTGCCGGTGGCGGTCGGGAAACGGCGCTCGTCGCGCGGGGCGTGCGGCAGCGCGAAGCCGCCCGGGCGGGCCACGCGCGCGTTGAAGTCCGCGAAACCGGGGACCACGCGCGCGATGCGGTCACGGATCGTGGCGTAGTCCTTCTCGAACTCCTCCCACGGCACGACGCTGCTCTCCCCGAGCACACGGCGCGCGAGGCCGCAGACGATCGCGGGCTCCGACTTCAGCCGCGGGCTCGCCGGCGCCAGCCGCCCGCGCGAGGCGTGCACCATGCCCATCGAGTCCTCGACGGTCACGAACTGCTCGCCGCTCGCCTGCAGATCCCGCTCGGTGCGGCCCAGCGTGGGCAGGATCAGCGCCCGCGCGCCCGTGACCACGTGCGAGCGGTTGAGCTTGGTCGACACGTGCACCGTCAGTCGCGCCCGTCGCATCGCGGCCTCGGTGACCTCGGTGTCGGGGGAGGCGGAGACGAAGTTGCCGCCCATGGCGAAGAACACCTTCGCCTCGCCGTCGCGCAGCGCCTGGATGGCCCGTACGACGTCGAAGCCGTGCTCGCGCGGTGGCGCGAACCCGAACTCCTTCTCCAGCGCGTCCAGGAAGGCCGGGGCGGGCCGCTCGAAGATGCCCATGGTGCGGTCGCCCTGTACGTTGCTGTGCCCGCGCACCGGGCACACGCCCGCGCCCGGCCGGCCGATGTTGCCGCGCAGCAGCAGGAAGTTGACGACCTCGCGGATGGTCGGGACGGCGTGCTTGTGCTGGGTGAGGCCCATGGCCCAGCAGACGATGGTGCGCTTCGAGGCGAGCGCCATGCCGAGGGCCTGCTCGATCTCCGCGCGCGTGAGGCCCGTCGCCTTCAGGGTCTCGTCCCAGTCGGCGGCACGGGCGGCCGCGGCGAACTCCTCGAATCCATGGGTGTGTTCGCGGACGAACTCCTCGTCGACCGCGCCGTCCGTCTCGAGGATCAGCTTGTTGAGGAGGCGGAAGAGGGCCTGGTCGCCGCCGATGCGGATCTGCAGGAACAGATCGGTGAGGGCGGCGCCCTTCAGCAGGCCCTGCGGGGTCTGCGGGTTCTTGAACCGCTCGAGGCCCGCCTCGGGCAGCGGATTGACGCTGATGATCCTCGCGCCGTTCGCCTTGGCCTTCTCCAGGGCGGAGAGCATGCGGGGATGGTTCGTCCCCGGGTTCTGTCCCGCGACGATGATCAGGTCGGCCTTGTGGAGGTCCTCCAGCAGGACGCTGCCCTTGCCGATGCCGATGGTCTCGTTGAGTGCCGAGCCGGAGGACTCGTGGCACATGTTGGAGCAGTCCGGCAGGTTGTTCGTGCCCAGCTCGCGGGCGAACAGCTGGTACAGGAACGCGGCCTCGTTGCTGGTGCGGCCCGAGGTGTAGAAGACCGCCTCGTCGGGGGAGGACAGGGCGGCGATCTCCTCGGCGACGATGCCGAAGGCGCGCTCCCAGCCGACCGGCTCGTAGTGCGTGCCGCCCTCGGGGAGGTACATGGGGTGCGTGAGCCGGCCCTGCTGGCCCAGCCAGTACCCGCTCCTCGTCGCCAGGTCGGCCACCGAGTGCGCGGCGAAGAACTCCGGGGTGACCCGGCGCAGGGTGGCCTCCTCGGCCACCGCCTTCGCGCCGTTCTCGCAGAACTCCGCCTTGTGCCGGTGGTCCGGCTCCGGCCAGGCGCAGCCCGGGCAGTCGAAACCGTCCTTCTGGTTCACCCGCAGCAACGTCAGCGCCGTGCGCCGCACGCCCATCTGCTGCTGGGCGATGCGCAGCGTGTGCCCGATGGCGGGCAGTCCCGCCGCCGCGTGTTTCGGCTCCGCGACCTGCGGCGCGTCCTGAACCGGATCACCCTTGGGTGGCTTGGTCGCCATCGCGCGGTCCCCTTCGGCTGCGTGTGGGAAGTACGGTGCCGATCCTCCCACGGGGCACCGACAACCGTGCCCGGAGGGCATACGGGAACACCGGCACTCTCGGTGACCGAGGAAAACCCTGCGCAGCCCGCCATCCGGTCCCGGACCGGAGTGTCAGTGGGGCGTGGCAGGATCGGGGACGTGGCAGAGACAGCATCGAACAAGACCGACAAGATCCCCGGCGGCCCCCGTCCCCGGCTGATGCTCATGGACGGGCACTCGCTGGCCTACCGCGCGTTCTTCGCGCTGCCCGCGGAGAACTTCACGACCGCGACCGGCCAGCCGACGAACGCGATCTACGGCTTCGCGTCGATGCTGGCCAACACCCTGCGTGACGAGGCGCCCACGCACTTCGCGGTGGCCTTCGACGTCTCGCGCAGGACCTGGCGCTCCGAGCGGTTCACCGAGTACAAGGCGAACCGCTCCAAGACCCCGGACGAGTTCAAGGGGCAGGTCGAGCTGATCGGCGAGCTCCTCGACGCGATGCACGCCCCCCGCTTCGCCGTGGAGGGGTACGAGGCGGACGACGTCATCGCCACCCTCGCCACCCAGGCCGAGGCCGCGGGCTTCGAGGTGCTGATCGTCACCGGCGACCGCGACTCCTTCCAGCTGGTCACCGACAACATCACCGTGCTCTACCCGACGAAGGGCGTCTCGGAGCTGACCCGGTTCACCCCGGAGAAGGTTTTCGAGAAGTACGGATTGACGCCCGCCCAGTACCCGGACTTCGCGGCCCTGCGCGGCGACCCGTCCGACAACCTCCCCGGCATCCCCGGCGTCGGCGAGAAGACCGCGGCGAAGTGGATCAACCAGTTCGGCTCGTTCGCGGAGCTGGTCGAGCGCGTCGACGAGGTCAAGGGCAAGGCCGGGCAGAACCTCCGCGACCACCTGGAGTCGGTCAAGCTCAACCGCGTCCTCACGGAGCTGGAGCGCGAGGTCGAGCTGCCCAGGGCGGTCGCCGACCTGGAGCGGGCCGCGTACGACCGCAAGGCCGTCACGATGGTCCTGGACACCCTGGAGATCCGCAACCCGTCCCTGCGCGAGCGTCTCTTCGCCGTCGACCCCGGCGCCGAGGAGGCCGAGACCACGCCGATCACCACCGACGGCGTGGAGATGGACGGCAAGATCCTGCGCACCGGCGAGCTGGCCCCCTGGCTCACCGAACACGGCACCGAGACCCTGGGCATCGCCACCGTCGACACCTGGGCGCTGGGCACCGGCTCGGTCGCCGAGGTCGCCCTGGCCGCCGCCGGGGGAGCGGCCGCCTGGTTCGACCCGGCCGAGCTGGACGAGGCCGACGAGAACGCGTTCGCGGCCTGGCTGGCCGACGCCGGCCGCCCCAAGGTGTTCCACAACGCCAAGGGCGCCATGCGCGTCTTCGCCGAGCACGGCTGGTCCGTCGAGGGCGTGTCCATGGACACCGCGCTCGCCGCCTACCTCGTCAAGCCGGGCCGCCGCTCCTTCGACCTGGACGCGCTCTCCCTGGAGTACCTGCACCGCGAGCTGACGCCCGCCGCCGCGGCCGACGGCCAGCTGGCCTTCGGCGCCGACGACGGTGCCGAGGCCGAGGCCCTGATGATCCAGGCCCGCGCCGTCCTCGACCTCGGTACGGCCTTCGAGACCCGCCTGGAGGAGGTCGGCGCGGCCGACCTCCTGCGCGACATGGAGCTGCCCACCTCCGCCCTGCTCGCCCGCATGGAGCGCCACGGCATCGCGGCCGACCGCGCGCACCTCGAGGCCATGGAGCAGACCTTCGCGGGCGCCGTGCAGCAGGCCGTGAAGGAGGCGCACGCGGCCGCCGGCCACGAGTTCAACCTGGGCTCGCCCAAGCAGCTCCAGGAGGTCCTCTTCGGTGAGCTGGCCCTGCCGAAGACGAAGAAGACCAAGACCGGCTACACCACGGACGCCGACGCCCTGGCCTGGCTCGCCACCCAGACCGACAACGAACTGCCGGTGATCATGCTCCGCCACCGCGAGCAGGCGAAGCTGCGGGTCACGGTCGAGGGCCTGATCAAGACCGTCGCCGGCGACGGCCGTATCCACACCACCTTCAACCAGACGGTCGCCGCGACCGGGCGCCTGTCCTCCACGGACCCGAACCTGCAGAACATCCCGGTCCGCACGGACGAGGGCCGCGCGATCCGCCGCGGCTTCGTGGTCGGCGAGGGCTTCGAGTCCCTGATGACCGCCGACTACAGCCAGATCGAGCTGCGGGTGATGGCCCACCTCTCCGAGGACGAGGGCCTGATCCGGGCGTTCACCTCCGGAGAGGACCTGCACACCACGGCCGCCTCCCAGGTGTTCGGCGTGGAGCCCGCCGCGGTGGACGCGGAGATGCGCCGCAAGATCAAGGCGATGTCGTACGGCCTGGCCTACGGCCTCTCCGCCTTCGGCCTGTCCCAGCAGCTGAACATCGAGGCGGCGGAGGCCCGCGCCCTGATGGACGCCTACTTCGAGCGCTTCGGCGGAGTCCGCGACTACCTTCGCCGCGCGGTCGACGAGGCACGTGCGACCGGCTACACGGCGACCCTCTTCGGCCGCCGCCGCTACCTCCCCGACCTCAACAGCGACAACCGCCAGCGCCGCGAGGCGGCCGAGCGCATGGCCCTCAACGCGCCCATCCAGGGCACGGCCGCCGACATCGTCAAGATCGCCATGCTCAAGGTGGACAGCGCCCTGCGGGCAGCGGACCTGAAGTCCCGCATGCTCCTGCAGGTCCACGACGAAATCGTCCTGGAGATCGCCCCCGGCGAGCGGTCGGCCGCCGAGCAGATCGTCCGCCAGGAAATGTCCGGCGCCGTCCACCTCCGGGCCCCCCTGGACGTCTCGGTCGGCGTCGGCCCGGACTGGGAGTCGGCAGCGCACTAGCCTGCGGCGCCTGTGCGGAGGGGGGCGTTGCCACCGGCCTCGCTGCAACACCCCCTCCGCTGCACAGGCAGGGCACCGAACCCACCGCACACCGGCAATTCGGCCGACCCCCCGGAGGGACCCGTCACTCACGTGGCCCCCGCCAAAACGCCCCGCACCCCCCGCAGCCGCAAAACTGCGGGCATGGGTATACGCATGCTTCACCGCCGGACGCCCGAGGCATACATCCGGGCCTGGGCGGACACCGCCTCGGCGCAGGCCATGCCCGCCTCGCCGGTCCCGGCCCTCGCGGCCGACGCAAGCACCGCCCGCATCCCCGCCGAGCTGACCGCGACCGTCCGCAGGGCCGCCACGCACCTCCGGCACAGACTCGCCGGCCTGACCGCCCCCGTGGACCGCGCCCCCGACTGGCGCCAGTGGGCCGACCTCGCCCGCGGCTACCTCGCCCTCGCGCTCACCGCGATCCCGAGACCGCGCCCCCGGCGCACCCTCACCGTCTTCGTCGCGTCCCTCACCGACCGACCGGCCGCCCCCGGCCCGCACCGACCACCCCACCGGGACCACCGGGAACAGCGGGACCACCGGGATCACCGGGATCAGCGGGAGCAGCAGGACCGGCGAGACCGCCGAAGCCGTCGCGAACCGGGCCCCGACGCCACACCCTGACCCCGACGGCGTACAGCAGCGCTCCCGCCGCCGGCCCGGCGCCCACCCCGAAGCACAGGGCCGGTACCCGTTCCCACGCGCTCCGGTGCCCCATGAGCACCTGCCGACGCGCCGCCCGCTGCACCGCCCCGGCCACCGCACAGCCGCCGGGCACCGCGCCGGCCCACCACCGGTCCCGTACGGACGGCAGGGGCACCCCCACCGGTACCCCGCCCGGCGCACGCCGCAGCGCACGCACGCCGAACGCCGCGATCAGGACCGCGCCCAGCACGGACGAGCCGTACTGCAGCCACGAGAACAGCGGCATGCCCGCCACCCGGTCCCGCCCGATGGCCGGAACCAGCCGGTCCCCCACCGCCCTTGATGCGTGAACGCGTCCCACACCACATGGGTCAGCGCACCCGGCGCCGCGGAGACGTACCACCGCACCACCGTGACCACACGGGCACGCGCGCGTGGCGCACCGCACCGCAGCACAGCAGCACGGCCGGCCGCCCCTCTCGCCCCGGGGCAGCAGTGCGAGCAACGGCTCGCGGACGAGCAGCCACAGCCCCACCAGCGCCCACGAGATGAGCACGTCGACCGTGAAGACCCCGGCGAACGCGTGCGTGCCCGCGCCGAATTCCAAGCCACCCGGCAGGACATTCGCCGCGTAGAAGGGCATGTCGGGCGCGAAGGAGCCCGCGACGAGCACCGCAGGAACCAGTCGGCCGCGGCCGGTGCCGTCCCGGCGGAGCGCGGGCAGCACGGCCGCCGCATGGCTGAGCGTGAACGGCAACAGAGCCTCCCGGAAAGGTCGTCGGCCGTGGCGCCGAGCCCCTGATCACGTCCGTCCCGTATCCGCCGATCGGCCCGTCCCGCATGCGGACCGCCTTGCGCGGTCGTACGCGACAACGAGAGTTGGCCAATGGGTGAAATACGGGCGTGAAGCGGTCCCGGCGCCAAGCAAGTTGTCGTAGGGTCACCTGCGGCGTGACCTGCCGGGCGCGGGGTCGAACACGCGTCGCGCGGATGGCAGGACGCCACAGGGGCAACCGAAACACCGGGTCAACCGTCACACCAGGGCGAGACAGGCAGACGGAGACGGACGCACGGAGTCCACAGGAGGGGTTCACTCGATGGCGGCGCATTTCGGAAGGCGGCTGCGCAAGGGGGCGGCGACCACCGCCGTGGCCGCGGCAGCGGTCGCGGCCCTGTCCGCGTCCCAGGCTCCGGGAATGCCCGGCGAGGACCGCGGCAGACCGGCGACGGCCGGCGCCTCCGCCCCCGTGCCCCCCGTGACCTCCGACGGCAACGCCACCGGCAACTCGCCGTACTACACGGACCTGCCGCCGCTCAACAGCCCCAACCCCAGCCCCTCACCGAGCGCCACCGGCACCCCCGTCGCCCAGGGCGATGCCGAGGCCGGCATCCCCGCGACGGTCCTCGACGCCTACAAGAAGGCCGAGGCCGAACTGCGTTCCGCCAAGCCCGGCTGCAACCTGCCCTGGCAGCTGCTCGCCGCGATCGGCAAGGTCGAGTCGGGCCAGGCCGACGGCGGCCGGGTCGACGCGAACGGCACCACGATCGGCCGGATCCTGGGCCCGGCGCTCGACGGCAACGGCTTCGCGCTCATCAAGGACACCGACCACGGCGTCTACGACGGCAACACCGAGTACGACCAGGCCGTCGGCCCCATGCAGTTCATCCCGTCGACCTGGGCCTGGGCCGGCCGCGACGGCAACGGCGACGGCAAGAAGGACCCCAACAACGTCTACGACGCCGCCCTCGCCGCGGGCCACTACCTGTGCCGCAACGGCTGGGACCTCTCGCGCGAGGACGACCTGCACAGCGCGATCCTCAGCTACAACGGCTCGCAGGACTACCTGAACACCGTCCTGTCGTGGCTGGAGTACTACCGCAAGGGCACCCACTCCGTGCCCGACGGCACCGGCGGTGTGCCCACCCACCGCAGCGACGACGGCACCCCGCGCGCCAAGTCCCCGAAGCACTCGAAGGCGCCGAGGACCAAGCCGGACCCGAAGCCCAGCACGCCCGGCGGCGGGCACGGCAGCCCCAGCCCGACGCCTCCGAAGCCGCCCGTTCCGCCGACGCCCCCGCAGACCCCCACCGACACCGTGGACCACCTGCAGGACGCGGCCACCGCCAAGCTCACCGCGATGGCCGGCCACGCCTTCACCGACCAGATCGGCACCCGGGCCGAGACCAAGGCCGGAAAGGCCATCGCCAAGGTCAGGATCCGGTTCACCGTCACCGGGGACACCGACGCCACCTTCGCCGGCGGCGAGACCGTGGCCACGGTCGCCACCGACGCCAAGGGCGTCGCCCTCGCACCGGCGCTCCAGGCGGGCGAGAAGACCGGCGACTTCAGGGTCATGGCCACCGTCGTGGGCCGCACGGTCACGGGCCTCGGCTACACGGCCACCGTCACCGAGCGCGCCGCCGACACCCTGACGCGCACCAGCGACACCCCGCTGACCTGCACCCCGGGCGGCGAGTTCGCCGACCAGGTCCAGGTGAAGGCGACGTACAAGGGCGCCGTCGCGGACAAGGTCGCGGCCACCGCCACCCTGATCAAGTCCGACACCGACGCCACCGAGAACGACAAGGGCCCGTACTTCAAGGACGCCGACGGCAAGCCCGTACGCACGCTCACCGGCCTGCAGACGGATGCCAAGGGCCTGCTGACGCTGCCGAAGCTGTACGCGGACGACACCACCGGCACCTTCCTGCTCCGCATCACCACCACCGGCGGTGCGACGCTCACCGTCGAGCTGAAGGTCGCCGCCGACTCCTCGGCGAGCCCGTCCCCGTCCCCGAGCCCGTCCGCCTCCTGACACACGCGAACCGGCAGGGCGCCCTCTCCGCACCGCGGGGGGAGGGCGCCCTCGTTCGTCCGTGCACCGCTGTTCTCATCTCACCCGCCCGTTGCTACGGTGCCCAACCTGACGATCCATCAGAAAGCCGTCAGGACACGACCGTCCGCCGGGAGGCCCGTATGCGCGCCCTGATCGCCGCCGCGACCGGTCTCGCCCTCGCGCTCGTCCTGGTCCTGGCGATGACCGCCATGGGCACGCCGACGGGCCGTACATCCCCCAAGCCGCTGCTGACGACGGTGCCCTCGCATCCGTAGCCGCGCCCGTCCGGGAGGGAGGCCTTCCATGCGCCGCAAGGCAAGCCTGGTCCTGCTCGCCTGCGCCGTCTTCTGCGCGGCGCTCGCCCCGCTGCTGCGCTGGTACGCCTTCCCGCGCCTGGCGAGGATCCCCGCGAACCAGTACCAGGACATGGTTCTCGAGGCCAGGAACGCCACCCTCCTCGACTACGGCACGATGCGCGCGAAGCAGGTCTCCAAGGTCACCATCGTGCAGACCCTCAAGGGCGACGTGGACGCCGCGAAGAGGATCGAGGGGACCGCAGGCCGGCCGGTCGTGGTCTGGGACAGCCTCTCCTACGTCCAGGGCCCCGACGGCAAGATGGTCTCCAAGGTCCCGGAGCGCTACATCTTCGACGCCCACAGCCAGGACCCCGTGCACGCCACCGGCGAGATGGTCGACGGCGACCCCGTCACCCGCCAGGGCATCGAGTTCAAGTGGCCCTTCCTGACACAGAAACGCGACTACGAGTACTTCGACGCGCAGACCCGCACCACCAACCCCATCCACTACAAGGGCATCCGGACCTTCCGCGGCCTGAAGGTCTACTACTTCGAACAGACCATCCCCTGGACCAAGGTCCCCCTGCCGAAGACCATGCCGGTCCAGGGCATCACCCCGGAATCGGTCGCCAAGACCGGCACCACGCGCTGGTACAGCACGGTCCGCAGATTCTGGGTCGAACCCGTCACCGGGGCGCCCGTCTACGGCGAGGAACTCCACAAGGAGGAACTGCGCGGCGGCACCCTGCTCGGCGGCCGGGACCGGGTCACCGCCTTCGCCGGGGACGTGAAGATGCGCGAGGACTACATCGAGCACACGGTCGCCCTGGTCAAGCACAACCGCACCCTGGTGCTGATGCTCACCTCGTACGTCCCCTGGGGCTCCCTGACCGCGGGAGTCCTGCTGCTCGCCCTCTCCCTGTGGCTGGAGGCCCGCGCCCGCCGCCCCCGGGACGCGGCGCCCGCGGAGCCCGCCGAACCAGAACCGGTCAGCGCCTGAGCCGCGCGTTGGTGTGCCGTGTGGGCTCGGCGGCCGCCGGGTCCTCGGGCCACGGATGCTTCGGATACCGCCCGCGCAACTCCGCCCGTACGCCCTGGTAGCCGCCCTTCCAGAAGGAGGCGAGGTCGGCCGTGACGGCGGCGGGCCGCCCGGCGGGGGAGAGCAGATGCACGAGCAGCGGCACGCCCGCGACGGCCGGCGTCTCGCGCAGCCCGAACATCTCCTGCAGCTTCACCGCGAGCACCGGCCGCTCCGGATCCCGGTAGTCGATCCGGATTCTGGACCCACTCGGTACGGTGATCCGCTCCGGGGCCAGCTCGTCCAGCCGGGCGGCCTCCCCGGTCGCCCAGGGCAGCAGCCGTGCGAGCGCCTGCCCGGCGTCGATCCGGCCGAGATCGGCCCGCCGCCGGGCCCGGCTCAGCTCCGGCTCCAGCCAGTCGTCCACGCGCGCGTGCAGCGCGTCGTCGGACACGTCCGGCCACGGCTCACCGAGATGCGTCCGAAGGAACGCCAGCCGTTGCCGCAGCACCTCGGCCTCCGGCGACCAGCGCAACACCCCGAGCCCCTCCTGCCGGAGCCCTTCGAGCAGGGCCGCGCGTACGAACGCGGGCGCAGCGTCCTTCAGCGGCTGTACGGCCAGCTCGATGGCGCCCAGCCGTTCGACGTGCCGGGCCACGACATCCCCGCCGGCCCAGCGCACCTCGTCCCGCTCGTCGAGCAGCGCCCCCGCTGCGGCCCGCGCCACGTCCTCGGTCACGGCGGCCCCGAGCAGCACGCGCGCGTGGCCCGTACCGGAGGGCCGATCGGCGACGGCGACGACGATCCAGGGCGCACCCCGCAGTCCCGACCCCTCCTGCAGCTCGGCCCGGGTACCGGAGGCCATGAGGTACGACCCGCCGTCGAGCCTGGCGACACGCTCGGGAAAGGCGAGCGCGGCGACGAGCCCGGTGAGCTGGTCGTCACCGGTGCCCGGTCCGACCTGGACGGCGCCTTCCGGCCGACGGCGTCGGTCGGGCACGTGGGACTCCTGTGAGACGGCCCGCAGCCGCCGTACCTCCGCAGCCCACCGCGCAGCGTAGGCGTCACCACCACGCCGGGCACGCCGCAACGCGCCCGCAAGATCATCCCCGTAGTCCCGCGGCACCTCTTCGGAGAGCAGAGCGACGACCTCGGCGCCCCCACCAGACGTGTCCAGCAACGCCCGCCCCAACCGAGGGTGCACCCCCAGCCGAGCCAGCCGCTCACCGACCGACGTGGCCCGGCCGACGGAGTCCACCGCCCCCACCGCCGTCAACGCGGAGCGCGCCGCCGCCATCGCCCCACCCGGCGGAGGATCGAGCAACGCCATCCCGGAGGCGTCCGGATCGCCCCAGCAGGCCGCCTGCAAGGCGAACGCGGTCAGGTCGGCCACCTTGATCTCCGGCGCCGGAAACGCCGGCAGACGCCCGTCCTCGGCCTCGGACCAGCATCGGTACACCGCCCCCGGCGCTTCCCGCCCGGCCCGCCCCGCCCGCTGCCGCCCGGCCGCCCGCGACGCCCGTATGGTCGTCAGCCCGCTCAGCCCGCGCGCGTGGTCCACCCGGGGCTCACGCGCGAGCCCGGAATCCACCACCACGCGCACCCCGGGCACCGTCAGCGAGGACTCCGCCACCGAGGTCGCCAGCACCACCCGGCGCCGTCCCGCGGGAGACAGCACCGCGTCCTGCACGGCGGCCGGCGCCCGCCCGTGCACCTGGAGCACGTCGACGTCGCCGAGCGCGCCTAGCTGCCCCGCCACGCGCGCGATCTCGCCCACACCGGGCAGGAAGCACAGCACGTCCCCGTCCCGCTCGGCCAGCGCCCGCCGCACCGTCGACGCCACATGAGCCAGCAGCGCCGGATCGACGCGCATCCCGTGCGGCGGCCGTACCGGACGCGCCGGAGGCGCCCACACCACCTCCACCGGGTGCGCGACGCCCTCCGCCCCGACCACGGGTGCCCCGCCCAGCAGCCGCGCCCAGCCCTCGGCGTCGGTCGTCGCCGACGCGGCCACCAGCCGCAGCTCCGGCCGCAGCGCCTGCCGTACGTCCCACAGGAACGCGGCCGCCGTGTCGGCATCCAGATGCCGTTCGTGGCACTCGTCGAGGACGACGACGTCGACGCCCGGCAGCTCCTGGTTCCGTTGCAGCCGCTGCAGCAGCACACCGGTCGTCACGACCTCCACGCGCGTGTGCCGCCCCACGGCCCGTTCGCCGCGCACGGTGAAGCCGATGCTCTCGCCGGGCTTCTCGCCCAGCAGCCACGCCATGCGCCGGGCCGCCGCCCGCGCCGCGATCCGGCGCGGTTCGGCCACCACGACCCGCCGCGCGGGCCCGCCCCCGGCCAGCCCCGCCAGCACGAGCGGCACCAGCGTCGTCTTGCCGGTGCCGGGCGGCGCCACGAGCACGGCGGTGCCGCCGTCCTCCAGGGCCTCGGTCAGGGCGGGCAGGGCCGAGCGCACGGGCAGCGCGTCCAGGACGTCGTAACGGATCACGCCCCCAGTGTCGTACGACGGCGAGACCGGCCCTCACGCGCGCACACGCAAACGCCCGCACACGCGCGTGCCCGCATGTACAGGGGTGGGAGATCTGCACAGAGGCGGGAGGTCAGTCCCGCTCGCACACGAAGATCGCCGTTCCCGGGATCAGACGGCCCCGCAACGGGGACCAGCCGCCCCACTCCGCGGTGTTCCAGGCCGGCCACTCCGGCTCCACCAGGTCCACCAGGCGGAAGCCGGACGCCGCGATGTCCCGGACACGGTCGCCGAGCGTCCTGTGGTGCTCGACGTAGACCGCGCGGCCCTCCTCGTCCTGCTCCACGTAGGGCGTGCGGTCGAAGTAGGAGGACGACACCGACAGGCCCTCGGGGCCCGGCTCGTCCGGGAACGCCCAGCGGATCGGATGCGTCACCGAGAAGACGAACCGGCCACCCGGACGCAGCACCCGGCGCACCTCGCCGAGCACCAGCCGCGGGTCGGCGACGAACGGCAGCGCCCCGTACGCGGAGCAGGCCAGGTCGAAGGCGCCGTCCGCGAAGGGCAGCGCCCCGGCGTCCGCACAGACCAGCGGAAACGATCCACCGATCCGCAGGGCGTGCTGGAGCTGGCGGTGCGAGAGGTCCAGCGCCACGGGGCGGGCCCCCTGGGCGGCCAGCCAGCGCGCGCACTGTGCCGCGCCCGCGCCGATCTCCAGGATGTTCTTGCCCTTCAGCTCCTCCGGCGGGCCGAGCAGCTCGGCCTCCACCTCGTCCAGGCCCTCCGGACCCCACACGAAGCGGTCGTCGCCGAGGAACGTGCCGTGCTCGACCTGGTACTCGTCCGCGTTGCGGTCCCACCAGCCCCGGTTCGCCCGTGTGCTCTCCGCGACACCGGCGTCACGGCGTGTCGCCTCGGGCTCGTACGCCTCGGATCCCTCGGGCTCGTACGCTTTCGGCTCTTGGATGATCGGCTCCCTCGTCGTACTCTTCCGTCCAACCCGCCAGGGTCCGACACGGAGGCGGTCCCGCAGGCCTGCGCGGCCTCAAAGGACGTTTCTTCTGCCGGTTATGCGGCGATCTGCCACGGGTGTGCGCCTTCGCGCATTGACCATGCCCGGCTGCCCCCGTATGCTACAAGTTGCGCTGCGGGCCTGCGCTCCTCAGACGTAGCAGGCTGCGCTCGCATCTGTTGTATGTCCCCTCGGTTGTCGAGGCGCCATCACCAGTATCTGGTGGGGCGCTTCCTTGGCTGTCCGGCTTCTGCAGAGCGAAACGGGCTCCCGGCGTAAGCAGTACCTACGACTTCAATGTCCGTACCGGAGCCCTTTCCCACATGACGAGCAGCACCGAGACCACCGCCACCACCCCGCAGGTAGCGGTCAACGACATCGGTAACGAGGAAGCCTTCCTCGCCGCGATCGACGAGACGATCAAGTACTTCAACGACGGCGACATCGTCGACGGCGTCATCGTGAAGGTCGACCGGGACGAGGTCCTGCTCGACATCGGTTACAAGACCGAAGGTGTCATCCCGAGCCGCGAGCTCTCGATCAAGCACGACGTCGACCCGAACGAGGTCGTGGCCGTCGGCGACGAGATCGAGGCCCTGGTCCTCCAGAAGGAGGACAAGGAAGGCCGCCTGATCCTCTCGAAGAAGCGCGCCCAGTACGAGCGTGCCTGGGGCACCATCGAGAAGATCAAGGAAGAGGACGGCATCGTCACCGGTACCGTCATCGAGGTCGTCAAGGGTGGTCTCATCCTCGACATCGGCCTCCGTGGCTTCCTCCCGGCCTCCCTGGTCGAGATGCGCCGTGTCCGCGACCTTCAGCCGTACGTCGGCAAGGAGCTCGAGGCCAAGATCATCGAGCTGGACAAGAACCGCAACAACGTGGTCCTGTCCCGCCGCGCCTGGCTCGAGCAGACCCAGTCCGAGGTCCGCCAGACGTTCCTCACGACCCTCCAGAAGGGTCAGGTCCGCTCCGGTGTCGTCTCCTCGATCGTCAACTTCGGTGCCTTCGTGGACCTGGGTGGCGTCGACGGTCTGGTCCACGTCTCCGAGCTGTCCTGGAAGCACATCGACCACCCGTCCGAGGTCGTCGAGGTCGGCCAGGAGGTCACCGTCGAGGTTCTCGACGTCGACATGGACCGCGAGCGCGTCTCCCTGTCGCTGAAGGCGACCCAGGAAGACCCGTGGCAGCAGTTCGCCCGCACCCACCAGATCGGCCAGGTCGTGCCCGGCAAGGTCACGAAGCTGGTGCCATTCGGTGCGTTCGTCCGCGTGGACGAGGGCATCGAGGGTCTGGTCCACATCTCCGAGCTGGCCGAGCGCCACGTGGAGATCCCGGAGCAGGTCGTCCAGGTCAACGACGAGATCTTCGTCAAGGTCATCGACATCGACCTCGAGCGTCGCCGCATCAGCCTCTCGCTGAAGCAGGCCAACGAGTCCTTCGGTGCCCACCCGGAGGAGGTCGAGTTCGACCCGACCCTGTACGGCATGGCCGCGTCCTACGACGACCAGGGCAACTACATCTACCCCGAGGGCTTCGACCCGGAGACCAACGACTGGCTGCCGGGCTACGAGAAGCAGCGCGAGGAGTGGGAGCGCCAGTACGCCGAGGCGCAGGCCCGCTTCGAGCAGCACCAGCAGCAGGTCATCAAGTCCCGCGAGGCCGACGCTGCCGCTGCCGCCGAGGGTGGCGGCGAGGCTGCCGCTCCGGCCGCGACCGGCGGTTCGTACTCCTCCGAGGGCGCCGACACCTCCGGTGCGCTGGCCTCGGACGAGGCGCTCGCCGCCCTGCGCGAGAAGCTGGCCGGCGGCCAGAGCTGAACACCGGCCGCTGGGCTTAGCCGATAGCCGGTCCTGAGGGGCCGCACCTTTCGAGGTGCGGCCCCTCAGGCGTGTTCGGGGGAAACCGGCTGACGGTGCGTCAAGGCGGCCGGAGCGACAGCCCTGATCAGTGGCCGGTTGCGGGAATGCCCGCGTTCCAGGGCGCGTTGTCCATGAGGAACACGAGGAGGAGCGGTCACAGTGCTTGATCCGCAGGGTTTGTACGCATGGGAGCCGAAGGGCCTCGCCGTTGTCGACATGGCGCTCGCCCAGGAGTCGGCCGGCCTTGTCATGCTCTACCACTTCGACGGATACATCGACGCGGGCGAGACCGGGGACCAGATCGTCGACCGGCTGCTCGACTCACTGCCCCACCAGCTCGTCGCCCGTTTCGACCACGACCGGCTCGTGGACTACCGGGCCCGCCGTCCCCTGCTGACCTTCAAGCGGGACCGCTGGACCGACTACGAGGTCCCGGCCATCGAGGTCCGCCTCGTCCAGGACACCACGGGCGCCCCCTTCCTGCTGCTCTCCGGGCCCGAGCCGGACGTGGAGTGGGAGCGGTTCGCGGCGGCCGTGCGGCAGATCGTGGAGCGGCTCGGCGTCCGCCTCTCCGTGAACTTCCACGGCATCCCCATGGGCGTCCCGCACACCCGGCCGGTGGGTCTCACCCCGCACGGCAACCGCACCGACCTCGTCCCGGGCCACCGCAGCCCCTTCGAGGAGGCCCAGGTGCCCGGCAGCGCCGAGTCGCTCGTGGAGTACCGCCTGATGGAGGCCGGGCACGACGTCCTGGGCGTCGCCGCGCACGTCCCGCACTACATCGCCCGCTCGGGGTACCCGGATGCCGCCCTGACCGTCCTGGAGGCCATCACGGCCGCCACCGGGCTGGTCCTCCCGGGCATCGCGCACTCACTGCGCACGGACGCGTACCGCACCCAGACGGAGATCGACCGGCAGATCCAGGAGGGCGACGAGGAACTCACCGCGCTCGTCCAGGGTCTGGAGCACCAGTACGACGCCGCAGCGGGCGCCGAGACCCGGGGCAACATGCTCGCCGAGCCCGTGGACATCCCGTCGGCCGACGAGATCGGGCGCGAGTTCGAGCGGTTCCTGGCGGAGCGCGAAGGCGACAACTGACCTCCGCCGGTCCCGTTGTCAGTGGCAGAGCCTAAGCTGGCGCTCATGCTGAAAGTGGGCCTGACCGGTGGGATCGGCGCCGGCAAGAGCGAGGTGTCGCGGCTGCTCGTGGAGCAGGGCGCCGTGCTGATCGACGCGGACCGCATCGCGCGCGAGGTCGTGGCGCCGGGCACCCCCGGTCTCGCCGCCGTGGTCGAGGCCTTCGGCGAGGACGTCCTCACCGCGGACGGCAGCCTGGACCGGCCCAGGCTGGGCTCGATCGTCTTCGCCGACCCCGACAGACTCGCCGTCCTCAACTCGATCGTGCACCCCCTGGTGGGCGTCCGCTCCCGCGAGCTGGAGGAGGCCGCGGCCGCCGACGCCGTGGTGGTCCACGACGTGCCCCTCCTCACCGAGAACGGCCTGGCGCCGCTGTACGACCTCGTGATCGTCGTGGACGCGAGCCCCGAGACCCAGCTCGACCGGCTGGTCCGGCTGCGCGGGATGACCGAGGAGGACGCACGCGCGCGTATGGCCGCGCAGGCGACCCGCGAGCAGCGCAGACAGATCGCGGACATCGTGATCGACAACGACGTGCCGCTGGAGGCGCTGCACAAGCGTGTCGCCGAGGTGTGGGAGGAGCTCGTGCGGCGCGCTCGCGAGAGCACCGCGGAGTAACGCGGAGTAGCGTGGGCATGGGCAGGAATAGCGGCCCTCTCCTCGTGCGTTGAACGGGCGGAGTGAGGGAAGGACTCTGCCGTGCCCGAGACCAGTGGTTCCACCGGACGTACTCCGGAGACACATGTCATCGACTTCCGTGCAGCCGAGCAACTGCTCAACTCACGGGATCCGCGGGGTGCGGTGAAGCTGCTCGACGGAGTCATCGCCGCGCACCCGGAGAACACCGCGGCCCGGCTGCTCCGCGCGCGTGCGTTCTTCGCCGCGGCACAACTGCGTCCCGCCGAGCTGGAGTTCACGATCGTGCTGGAGCGCGAGCCGGACAACGCGTTCGCGCACTTCGCACTGGCCCGCACCTACGAACGCCAGGGCCGCCACGACCAGGCCAAACGCCATTTCCGTCTCGCGGCCGCACTGGACCCGAACCCGCAGTACGTGAGGGCGGCACGCTTCGACGACTGACCTTCGATCCACGACCGGCTCCGACGACTGAGCGACCGAGCCGATCGTGCCGCGCCGGGTCGCTCACGGGTGCCGGTGCCTCGGCGGGCTCGGATACGGCGGTCCGCCGTCCGGCGGCTGGTACGGCGGCACGTCACGGCCCGGCTGGTAGTGCGGCCCCTGCCGGATGTGTCTGACGATCATGGCCATGTCGACGGTGACCACCAGCCACAGCACCCCGCAGGCCGCCGCCCAGCCGGGGCGCCCGACGAGCGCGAACGCCACCGTGCCGAAGACCGACCAGGCCAGTCCCCACACGCACAGCCAGAACCGCGCCCGCAGAGCACTGCGCGCGGTCACCGGTTCACTGCCCGTACGCATCGGACCACCACTCCTGACTGCAACGTACTCTTCGGGGACGACGTTCACCAACGGCGCTCGTCCGTCGCTCGTCGAAGGGGGAACCATTGCTGCCGGACGCCGACGACCTGCCCGAACTGCTCCTCGACCTGGCCGTGCCGCACGAGGACATCAACGATCTGGTGGCCGGCCGGCGCCGGGTGACCGGTGACCCGGCAGCGCTGAGACTCCTGGAGGAGTGCGTCGAGGAACTGTTCCGCGATCCGGAGGAGACCGGCCGCACCCCCGGGCTCGCCGAACTCCTCGACGCGGCACCGGCCGAACTGAACGGCCTCTTCGCCGTGTACGTCTTCGTCGCCGCGGCCCCGCACACCCTCGCCCGGCACCGGGAACGCGGCATCCCGCCCGAGATGTCCCGCCGCACCCTGGCCGACCTGGGCCGTCAGATGGCCGTGCACCGCAGACGGCACGGTACGACCGGAGTGCAGTCGTGGCGCTGGCTCGTCCGCCACTTCCGCAGTGAGCTGTACCAGCTGGGCCGACTGCAGTTCGAGCGGGCGCGGCTCGGGCAGCGCACGGCCTCCGTGCTCGCGGCGGCGGGGCTCGACGCGCTTCCTGGCACGGACTGCCTGTGCCTGCACATTCCCGACTTCCACGGTCCGCTGTCCCCGTCCGCCTGCGACCGCTCCCTGGCCCGGGCCCGCGAGTTCTTCACCGTGCACTTTCCCGAGGAGCGGCCGGTGGCCGCAGTGTGCCACTCCTGGCTGCTGGACCCGCAGTTGAGGCGGTACCTGCCGGCCGACTCCAACATCGTCCGTTTCCAGGAACGGTTCCGCACCGTCCGCGAGGACGCCGAGCCGTCCGACACCGAGCCCGTCCAGTTCGTCTTCGGCGACCCCGACCTGCCGGTGGCGGACCTGCCGCGCCGCACGTCCGTGGAGCGGGCCGTGGGGGACCATCTGCGGGTGGGCGGCCACTGGTACATCGGGCACGGCTGGTTTCCGTTCCCGGCCGAATAGCGCGGATCAACTCGAACGAGTGAACTGTGGTGGGACGGGAACGGCCGTGCGAGGGCGGTCCGTTGTTCGGGCATGACGGTCGAAATGCGTGAGGGATACGAGGGCACGGGACCCGGTGCGATCACCCCGGACGGCTGCGCGGTCGAGCTCTACGAGCGGCTGCCGGTCGGCGACGAGCCCGACATCATCGCCGCGGCGGTACCGGCCGGGGCACACATCCTGGAACTGGGCAGCGGAGTGGGCCGGATGACCCACCCCCTGCTCGAGCGCGGCTTCACGGTCACGGCGGTGGACGAGTCCGCCGACATGCTGAGCCGGGTCCGCGGGGCGCGCACGATATGCGGACCCATCGAGCAACTCGACCTGGGCGGCGAGAAGTTCGACGTGGTGATGCTCGCGTCGTTCCTGGTCCACGCCGGTGACGAGGAGGTGCGCAGAGGCCTGCTGCGCACCTGCGCCCGGCATGTGGCCAAGGACGGCTGCGTGCTCATCCAGCGGGAGGGTGAGGACTACCACACGAACGTGCCCAGGGAGCGGGCCGACCCGAGCGGCTTCACCGTACGGATCGTCTCCGCGGAGCCGGTCGGCAACGGAGTGAACTCGGTCCACGTCGAGTACGACTTCCCGGACGCGCAGTGGACCCAGACGTTCCTGGCCCGGCCGCTGACCAAGGAGCAGTTCGAGTCGGCACTGGAGGAAGCGGGGCTGGAGGTGGACGCGTATCTGACACCGGACCGGACCTGGGTGCGGGCGGTACTGAGGGGATAGAGGGCACTCGGTCGCACAGGGCGGCCGGAGAGCGATGAGTTTCCGGACCCTGTCGGGTCTACCCCGGTGAAAGCAATCGGCACCGCTTCCCCAGGAGACCCTCATGTCCGAGACCACCGCTTCCGCCGCCCGCACCGCTCCCGTCGCCTCCACCGGCTCCCTCGGCGGCCGGAGGCGCGCGGCCCGCGTCACGCTGCGCACCGTGCAGGTGCTGCTCGCGCTGTTCTACGGCATCGCGAGCGCGCTGCCCAAGCTCATCGCACACCCCTCGGCCGTCGAGTCCTTCGACAAGATCGGCTGGGGCAGCGGGGCCATGTACACCATCGGCGCGCTGGAACTCGCCGGAGCCGTCGCGCTGTTGATCCCCGTGCTGCAGTCCGTTGCGGCGATCGCGCTCAGCGCGCTGATGGTGGGCGCGTTCATCGTCCAGCTCACCGTCTTCGACGGACAGTACGCGGCGACCCCGCTGATCCTGATGGTGCCGCTCCTCCTGATCGCCTGGGCGCGGCGCGGGTACAACGGGGAACTGCTGCGGTTGGTGCGGCGACGGTGACCCGGGTGCACGGCGCCGGCGCCGCCGGCCGGGCGCGGGGGGCCCGGCCGACGGCACCGGCGTGTGCATGCGTCGCATCCCCGCCCGCGTGTGCATGAGTGCATGAGTGCACGGGTGTTCATGCGTGCATGGGCGGCGTGCACACGACGTGGCAGCGCCTTCGGATCACCGTCCCGGGCGACGCCCACCGCTCCCGCCGGACCGAGATCCACCATGCCTGCCGGACCCGGACCCGGACCCGGACCCGGACCCGGGCCCGCCAGGCCCACCGGACTCGCCGGATCGACCGTGCCCACCGGACCCGCCGGGGCCTGCGGCGCCGCCGAAGGCGCCGAAGCCGCCCGGGACGTGGCCCGGGCCCGCGAGGTCGCGGAGGCGTTCCATCTCGCGACGGTCGCGCTTGGTGGGGCGGCCGGTGCCGCGGTCACGAAGGCCGGCGGGGGCGACGGCCTCGCGGGGCGGAGGCGGAGGGGAGTTGTCGATGTAGCACTGGGCGGCCACGGGGGCACCGACCCGCTTGCGGATCAGGCGCTTGACGATCACGATCCGTTCCCGGCCCTCGTGCCGCAGGCGCACCTCGTCGCCGACGCGCACGGAGTAGGCGGGCTTCACCCGCTCGCCGTTCACATGGACGTGGCCGCCCCGGCAGGCGGTGGCGCCCAGGGAACGCGTCTTGATCAGACGCACGGCCCAGATCCAGCTGTCGATCCGGACCGTCTCGCCCTTGGCCGGTCCCGCGGCCTCGGCGGCGGCCACCGCGGCGGCGACCTTCGGATCGACGGGCTGCCCGGCGGAGGCGCCGGAGCCGTGGCCGACCTGGGCAGCCTGAACGTCCTGAGCGTCCTGCGCGGGCTCGGGCCGGTCCGGTCCGCCGGTCCCACGGTTCACGTTCTCGTCCGCATCCTCGGAAGCCATGCCCCCGACCTTAACTCTCCGAGCCGGGTGAGCCGGAGGCGATTTTCCCCGGGCGCCGGGGTGCCGTGGGCTGGGGGCGCCTGTGCGGATCAGGGGCGCGGCCGGTGGGGGCGGGCTACGGCGGACACCCGCGGTTCGCGTGGCCGCTGCCGGTGATCCTGCCAGTGCTGAACCGCGGGGTCGTGGCGCCGGGCACGGCGTTCACCGGAGCGGATGGGGCATACGGTGGCCCTATGGACGACAGCAGCGCCCTCGCCCGGCTGGACCGGCGGGTCGCGGACTGCCGGGCCTGTCCTCGGCTGGTCGAGTGGCGTGAGGAGGTGGCCCGCACGAAGCGGGCCGGGTTCGCCGACTGGACGTACTGGGGGCGGCCGGTGCCCGGCTTCGGCCCCGCCGACGCACGGCTGGTGATCATCGGGCTGGCCCCCGCCGCGCACGGCGGCAACCGCACCGGGCGGATGTTCACCGGCGATCGCTCCGGAGACGTGCTCTACCGGGCACTGTACGACGAGGGGCTCGCCTCGCAGCCCACGTCCGTCAGTGCCGACGACGGGCTGGAGCTGTACGGCGTCCGTGTCACCGCGCCCGTGCACTGCGCCCCGCCCGCCAACAAGCCGACCCCGGGCGAGCGGGACACCTGCCGCCCCTGGCTGGTCCAGGAGCTGAGGCTGCTGCGCCCGACGCTGAGGGCCGCGGTCGTGCTCGGTGCCTTCGGCTGGCAGGCCGCATTGCCTGCGTTCAGCGAGGCGGGCTGGACCGTGCCCCGCCCCCGCCCGGCCTTCGCCCACGGCACCCGGGTCGCGCTCGACGGCCTGGACCTTTTCGGCTGCTTTCACGTCAGCCAGCGCAACACCTTCACCGGCCGGCTCACCGCGGAGATGCTCCGCGAGGTGCTGGGCACGGCGGCGCAGGCGGCCGGACTGCGGTGACCGGCCGCGAGCAGAGCCGCCCTCGACCGACAGCCGCCCGCCAGAGGGCCCGCGACGGTCCGTCCAGCGGTCCACCGGCAGCCGACCGGCGCCCGCCCAGGAGCCCGCACCGGTCCACCAGAATCCGATAGCCGCCCGCCGGAGCTGCCTGCGGCCCTCCCTCGGAGCCGGCTGGTGCCGGTCACGGCCCTGCGGCGGTCCACCGGCAGCCGACCGGCGCCCGTCAGCATCCCGTATCGGTCCATCACGAGCGGACAACCGCCCGTCGGCAGCCCTCCCTGGTCCCTCGCGAGCGGACCGGTGCCGTCAGGGATCCGGGGTGGGCCGTCGGGGGTGCTGGTGGGTCTTCAGCCGGCGTCGGCGGGATCGGTTCCGAACAGGTGCCGTACCGTCGAGCGGTAGTTGGCGCGGACGTGTTCGAGCGCGTGGGCGCGGGCGCGGTCGGGGTCGCCGGAGGCGATCGCCTCGTACAACTCACGGTGCTCGGTGAGGAGTTGGGGCCACTCCTCGTTCCGCCGGGTGAGCCAGCGCAGGCGGCCGTCGACCGGCTCCATGACCGAGATCAGCAGGCTGTTGCCGGCCAGGGCGCGGATGCGGTCGTGGAAGCGTGTGTTGATGTCCGTGATCGCCTCGGCGTCGCCCTCCTTCGTCGCCCGCGCCGCCTGGTCGAGCAGATCCCGCAGCTCCGCCAGGGCCTCGGGGGTCACCCGGGACGCCGCCAGTCCCGCCGCGTACACCTCCAACGCCTCGCGCAGCTCGAAGAGTTCCCGGACGTCGGTCGGGTTCAGCCGGCGCACCACCGTGCGGCGGGCCGACTCGAAGTGGACGAAGCCCTCGGCGACCAGCGCGCGGATCGCTTCCCGCACCGGCACCCGGGAGACGCCGAACCGCTCGGCGAGCTCCCGTTCGACGAGCCGGTCACCGGGTCCGAGGCGCCCGGCGATGATGTCCTCCCGCAGGCTCGCCAGGACGCGCTCCCGCACCGCGCCCAGGGGTTCGATCTTCGTCATGAGCCCATCTTCGCCGACACGGGGCGACTTTTACGGGGCCGTAACGGCAACGACATCGGTCCGGACGCTTGACGGCGGCACCATGTCAACTGTTTGGTATACCAAACGCGGCTCGCTGTGGGTGCCCCTGCCTGCAGCCCGTCCGAGTTCCTGCGGTATGGCCCCTTCGTCCCCCGTCCAGGAGGCCCCGTGTCCCTCGCCGATCGCGCCGAAGCCACCGGCGCCCCCGCGTTCGTCCCCGACCCCCGTCTCGTCAACGAGGACCTCGCCCCCGCCCAGCAGCGGAACTGGAAGGTCTTCGACCTGTTCGCCATGTGGATGTCCGACGTCCACAACCTGGGCAACTACACCTTCGCCGCCGGCCTGCTGGTCCTCGGCATGAACGTCTGGCAGGTCTTCACCGCCCTGCTCGCCGGCTTTGTGCTCATCTACGCCGGCATGAACTGGATGGGGAGGATCGGCCAGCGCCACGGCGTGCCCTTCCCGGTGGTCAGCCGCATCAGCTTCGGCGTCTGGGGTGCCAACATCCCCGCCCTGATCAGGGCCGTGATCGCCATCATGTGGTACGGCATCCAGACGTATCTGGCCTCCGTCGCCGTGAACGTGATGCTGCTGGCGGCCTGGCCGGGCCTTGCGTCCCTCACCCACCACTCCTTCCTCGGCCTGGACGCGCTCGGCTGGATCTCCTTCGTCTCGCTCTGGCTGGTCCAGGCGCTGATCATCAGGCAGGGCATGGAAGCCGTGCGGAAGTTCCAGGACTTCTGCGGTCCGGCGATCTGGCTGGTGATGATCGCGCTGGCGCTCTGGGTCCTGGCCAAGGCCCACTGGAGCATCTCGCTCACCTCCACCCCGCACCCGGTGTCCACCGGCGAGCAGTGGCGGCAGTGGTTCGGCGCGATCGGCCTCATCCTCGCCACCTACGGCACGCTGATGCTCAACTTCTGTGACTTCTCCCGCTTCGCGCCCGACTACAGGACCGTCCGGCGCGGAAACTTCTGGGGCCTGCCCATCAACTCCACCGCCTTCGTCGTGGTGTCGGTGATCGTCACGGCCGGCTCGCTGAAAGCGTTCGGACAGGCCATCACCGACCCGGCGGAACTGGTCGCCAAGGTCGGCAACACCTGGGTGCTGGTGATCGCCGCGTTCACGTTCGCGGTCGCCACCATGGGCGTCAACATCGTCGCCAACTTCGTCTCACCGGCGTACGACCTCGCCAACGTCTGGCCGCAGAAGATCACCTTCAAGGTCGGCGGCATGATCAGCACGGTGGCCGCGCTGGTCGTCACCCCCTGGAACCTCTTCTCCAACCCGACCGTCGTCAACTACTTCCTCGGCGGCCTGGGCGCCTTCCTGGGCCCGCTGTTCGGTGTGATCATGGTCGACTACTACTGGGTCAAGCGCGGCAGGGTCGATGTCGACGCGCTGTTCGACGCCCGGCCGGGCACCGCGTACCACTACCGCAAGGGAGTCAACCCGACGGCGCTGTGGGCGTTCCTGCCCTCCGCCGCGGTGGCCGCCGTGGTGGCGCTGGTGAAGACCTTCGGCGACGTGGCGCCGTACTCCTGGTTCATCGGCACCGCGCTCGCCGCCGCCCTGTACGCCCTGCTGACCCGCCGCGAACGCGCCACGACGGTGAAGGAGGCCTGACAGGCGTGCGGATCGTCGTCACCAACTGCAACACCACGCAGGAGATGACCGAGGAGATCGTCCGCGGCGCCCGGGCCGCCGCGGGCCCGGCCACCACGGTGACCGGCCTGACCCCCGCCTGGGGCCCGGCGTCCGCCGAGGGCTGGCTGGACAGCTACCTCTCCGCCGCCGCCGTCCTCGACGCCCTGCGAACGTACGACGGGCCCGCGTACGACGCCGTCGTCCTGGCCGGCTTCGGCGAGCACGGCCGGGAAGGCGTACGGGAGTTGGTGGATGTCCCGGTCGTGGACATCACCGAGGCCGCCGCCCACCTCGCCTGCCTCCTCGGCCGCCGCTACGGCGTCGTCACCACCCTCGACCGCTCCCGCGGGCAGATCGAGGACAGCCTGGAGACGGCCGGTGTGGCCCGGAACTGCGCCGCCGTCGTCGGCACCGGCCTCGGCGTCCTCGACCTCGCCGGCGATCCGGGCCGCACCGAGGCCGCGTTCCTGACGGCGGCCGAGCGGGCCCGGGACGCGGGCGCCGAGGTCCTGGTCCTGGGCTGCGCCGGGATGACGGGACTGCAGCAGACGGTGGCGGAGAAGCTGGGGGTGCCCGTGGTCGACGGCGTGGCGGCGGCGGTCAAGCTCGCCGAGTCCCTGGTCGCCCTGGGCCTGACCACCAGCCGAGCGGGCAGTTACGACCGGCCGCTGCCCAAGGGGAGGAGATGGGGACGGTCGTCACGGTGAGCCGGAAGGTGTGGCTCCCCGCCGCCACGGTGGGCGTAAGCGGCCGGGCTCACGGCCGCCAGACGTACCGCACGTCCGGCTCCCGCTCCTCGTTCCCGCTGCCGTCGGTGAACTCGGCCGCGGCGAAACCATGGCGCTCGTAGAAGCGGTGGGCGGGCTTGTTGACCTGGAAGGTCCACAGGGTCAGCCCGCCCGGGCTGCGCTCCTTGGCCAGCGCCACGAACCGGTCACCGATACCGCGCCCCCGCCACTCCGGAGCCAGATACAGCTGCGACAGCAACTCCCCGTCCAGCACCAGCAGTCCGACGATCCCGCCGTCGGCGGCCTCCGCCACCCAGGTCTCCCGCAACGGCACCACGACATCCCGGATGTACTCCCGCACCTCGTCGTCGGTGTGCGCACGCACGACGGTGGGCAGGGCGGTGCCGAAGGACCGCAGATACACATCCGCGGCGGCCCGGGCGTCCGCCGCCACGGCCCGGCGCAGTACGACCCCGTCCGTCCTCACCGGTTCCCCTCCCGCTCCGGCAACCCGGCCGCGCTCCGCGCCTCCGGCACCACGGCCGTGCCCCGCTCCTCCGGCACCACGGCCGTGGCCGTGATCTCCACCAGCTGCCCGGTGTAGCCGAGGCAGGCGACCCCGAGCAGCGTGGACGAGTGCGGACCCGTGCTCAGCCCGGAGGCCTCCACGACCTCCCACACCGCGGACAGCACCGAGGGCTCGCTGCTCACCACGTACACGTCCGTCGCGACCACATGTGCCAAGTCGCTCCCGACGGCGTCCAGTTGCTCCCGGAGATTGGCGATCACCTGCTCGGCCTGCCGCACCGGATCCCCCGGGCCGACGATCTCCCCCTTCTCGTCGAGCGGCACGGCCCCGGCGAGGAAGGCCAGCTTCGTCCCGGCCTCGACGACGGAGGCGTGGGAATAGGCGGGCGGCGGGAAGAGGGCCGGTACGGTCACGCGCTGGATCATGACGGCTGCTCCTAGGGACGGCGGGTGCAACCTCCCGATGATCGGTTCCCTCGGCCCTGAGCGCATCCGAATTCTCGGGGCGGCGGGACACCGAGGGCGCTCGCGTCGGCGTACGGGCTCTCCACCCGCCGGCCGTCCTCGCGTGCCACGCGCTCGAACACCCCGATCTTGTAGGCCAGCCCCTCCGGCTCTCCGATGTCACAGGACCAGCCGGCCCGGGCCCACTCCTCCTCCCCGCGGACCAACGGACGCCCGCCAACAGCGAGATGAAGTGCGAGCCTGGCCCGAGCGTCGCGACACATCACCTCGGGTCCGCCGGTGAGGCGCCGGTAGCCGGCGGTCTCCCGGAGGAGCAGCCGCCGCCCGTCCGCACCGGCGGCCGGCAGCGGCTCACCCCCGACGTACAGCACCAGCTCGCCGCCTTCTTCCCGGACCTCGTAGTCCGGCAGGAAGGAGAGCCGGGCGAAGCCCAGGGCATGCTTCCACGAGGTCACCCACAGTCCGCGGCCGAGGTAGTAGCGGACGGCCTCCTGCCAGGTCCAGTACGCCTCCAGACGGAACCCGTGCAGTCCCTCGGCGCGGCAGGCCTCGTACACCGCGTTCAGCACGGCCCCGGCGAGACCGCTGCGCCGTACCGCCGGACGGACGTGGAGCGAGGAGACGCTGAGCGCGTCCGCGCCCGTCGGCCGGGTGCCGACGGCGACGGTGCCGACGACTCCACCCCCGCACTCGCCGGGCGAACGGATCCAGTACCTCCTCGAGAGCCTGTCGTCGTGCCGGTACTCCCGCCCGGCCGGCCCCAGTTCGCGCCGCAGTCGCTTCTCGCTCGACACGGTGAGCGAGTCCGGGTCCTGGATCGGGCCGAGGGCACCCTCGGTGAGCGAGGCCAGGTCCCACAGGCCGAACCGCCGTCCCTCACCGAAGGCGACGGGGCGCGGCAGCGGGGAGGCCGTCAGGCGTGCGTGCACCCGAAGGGCTTGATCATCCTTCATGTGCCCGGAGCGTAGGGACCGCCTCGAAGCCCGTCCCTGTGTTGCGGGCTCCTCGTCCGGTCCTGTCATGCCCCCGGTGGACCCGGCTGTCGTTCACCCGACTGCCGTTCGCACTCCCGTGCAAGGTCCGGGTACGCCTCGGCGATGGCGGCGTAGATGCGGCGGTGCAGCAGTTCCTCGGCCGCGGCGCGTCCTGTGCTGCCGTGCAGACCGTCCAGGAGCTCGTCGTACCGAGTCAGCCGATGGCGCAGGTAGTCGACCTTCCACCGGTCGAGTGCGGCGCGGGGACCGGCGTTTTGCGCTATCGCCGGACCGGTTGCATGCCGCCACCGGCCGGATGCCCATCGTGTGTCCTGCCGGTCGCGGTGTTCGGCCGCCGGCTCGGCGAGCCGTTGCGCGGTCGGCCGTGGCACGTCGAGGGGTTCCGCCGCGATCCGCGCCACCACCTCCCGCCGCCGGCGCAGCGCGGCCGCCCGTGCGGCGGCCGACCGGCGGGCCGCGGCTGCCGAAACGGTCCTGAACTCCTCGCTCCGCTCGGCTGTCTCGACCCGGTCGAGGCGATACAACCGGGTCCGCGGGGCCGACTCGAAGTGCGGATTGCTCCGCAGCAGATCGGGATCGCCGAGCAGTTGACGGACCATGCCGGGGGTCCATCCCCGCGCGCGCAGTCCCGCCATCGACAGATGGGTGCGGGTCTGCGACACCTCCGCCCGGTCCGCCGGGCTCCCTTGGGCTTCCCCGCCCCGCCCATGCCCGCTCGCTTCCTTGTCCCTGCCGTCCTGGATCACCACGACCCCCCGTCGTCACACAGCGTTACGATTCCTTGATAGCGCGTGCCACTGACAACGGCCCGTGACCAGGGAAATCGGCGGGGCCCGGTTCGGCAGCGGGCCCAGGCGGCGGTTCTGAACCGGCGCCGACGCAGCCGAAGGCGCCGGGGCCGGGGGACCCGATCGACCTGCCGACGCCTCCCTCGCCGGGCCGCGACCGCTGCTCCCTCCACCCGGTGACCCCGCACGCCGGGCACCAGCACGCCCCCGCACCCGCCCGCCCCGAAGCTGCTGAAGTCGCTCATCGACTTCACCCGCGGCACGCTGCACACCCACGGCATCCGCCTGGAGCAGGACACCGCCGAGAGCCTCGCCACGGTCCAGGGCCTCGCCACGCCCTGATCAACGACACCATCCGGCTCTCCACCACCACCCGGCACCCCCGGCTCGCCGTGCACGAGGCACGCCGCCCGCCGATCTCGCGCCCCTCGAGCACGAACTCGCCCGGCGCGGGGGCGGAGATACGGGCCGGCCTCGCAATGCGGGCTGACGCAGCGGCGCTTCGCGGCCGTTGCCACGGATCGCGGAGGGACTCGCGGAAATCCCGGGAGCGGACTTCGGGACGGCTGAGGCAGGCTGAGGGCATGGCCCAGTCCTCCGAAGCCGAATTCCTCGCCCGCACCACCGAGCGCCTCGCCGCCCTGCCCACGGTGGAGGGGGTCGCCCTCGGCGGCTCCCGGGCCCAGGGCACCCACCGCCCCGACAGCGACTGGGACCTGGCGATCTACTACCGCGGCCCCTTCGATCCGGACGACCTGCGCGCGGTCGGCTGGGAGGGCGAGGTCTCCGAGGTCGGGGGCTGGGGCGGTGGAGTCTTCAACGGCGGTGCCTGGCTGACCATCGACGGACGCCGGGTCGACGTCCACTACCGGGACCTGGACGTGGTCGAGCGCGAACTGACGGAGGCGGAGGCGGGACGGTTCCGGGTGGAGTCCCTGCTCTTCCACCTGGCCGGCATCCCCACCTATCTGCTGGTCGCCGAACTGGCCGTCAACCAGGTCCTGCACGGCGACCTGCCCCGTCCCGCGGAGTACCCGGCCAGGCTGCGCGTCACCGCCGCCGACCGCTGGCACGGTACCGCCCGCGCCACCCTCGCCTACGCGAAGGCCGACCACGCCCCCCACGGCCGCCTCACGGAGACCGCCGGCTCCATCGCGACGGCCGCCGTCCAGGCCGCGCACGGAGTGCTCGCGGCACGCGGCGAGTGGGTGACGAACGAGAAGCGGCTGCTGGAGCGGGCCGGGCTGCGGGGGATCGACTCGGTGGTGGGCGAGCTGCGGGCCGCACCGGAGGCCCTCGTCGCCGCCGTGACCGAGACCGAGGAACTCGTCGTCGGCGCATCGCGTTCCTGCGGATTGCGTTCATAAAGAAACCGGCCGCGCGGGCACCTTTCACCTGCGCGAAACGTGATCGCCCGGTTCGCACGGGGAACGCCCCCTACCGTGTAAGGACAGCCCACCCGGCCACCGTCGTCCGAAGGCAATGCACTTCCCGCCCGCATACGACAGGAGCCCCGTGTCCCGGCCCGCCGCACCCCTCTGGCTCGCCCATGCCCTGCGCGCCCAGCGCGGCCCCGTCCCCTGGAGCGCGGTGACCCGGGGCGCGCTCGCCGCCGGTCCGCTGCTGTCCGCCGGAGTCGGCACGGGACGCATCGCCCCCGGCGTCCTCGCCGCCATCGCCGCGATGCTCGCCGGCATCAACGACCGGCCCGGCGGCCGGCGCGCCTCCGTCAAACGGCTCGGGGTGCCCGCGCTGGCCGGGGCGCTCGGGCTGCTCGCAGGGACGTACGCGGGGCAGGGGCTGGCGGCCGTACCGCTGACCCTGGCGCTCACCCTGCTCGGGCTGGTCGCCGGTGGCATCAGCGCGGTCGGGCCCGTGGCCTCCGCCGCCGGAACGCAACTGCTCGTCGGCGCCGCGATCGGCGCCGGAATGCCGACGGCCGAGAGCGGCTGGCAGCGGGCGCTCGCCTTCCTCGCCGGGGCCGGCTGGCTGCTTGTGCTGCGGCTCGCCCTGCCCACGCCCGGCTCCCTCGCGGGGGACTTCCGGTTCGACGGGGAGCGGGCGGCGGTCGCCGAGGTGTACGACGCCGTCGCCGCGCTGCTCGACGCCGTGGGCGGTGAACGGGCCACCGCCCGGCGGGCCGCGCTCACCGCCGCCCTCGACCATGCCCAGGACGCCCTCGCCGGACCCCGGTTGCGCCGGTACGCCAGTTCCGCCGCCGAACGCCGGCTGCACGCGCGGTTCGCGGCCGCGCTGCCCCTCGCCGAGGCCGCCACCGCCCTGTTCTGGGCGGGGGAGCCGGTCTCGGCGCGGGCCGCGGAAGGGCCCCGGCGCCTCGCCGCAGCGGTCCGCGACAACACCGGCACCGGCCCGCTGCCCGCTCCCCACCGGTCCGCCCCCGCCCTGCGCGCCCTCGACGACGCCCTGCTGCGCGCCGCCGAGGCCTTCGACCGGGCCGAGGACGCACACCAGCGGCCACCCGCCCGGCGCCGGGATGTGCGACACGCCGTCCGCGCCGCGTTCGGCACCGGCGGACGCGAGTACGGCCTGCGGGTCGCCCTCTGCTTCGGGGCCAGCGCCGCCATCGCCCAGGCCCTGCACCACACCCGCTGGTACGGCAACCACCAGCACTGGTACTGGCTGCCCGCCACCGCCGTCTTCCTCGTCAAGCCCGACCTCGGGCCGCTCGCCTCCCGAGTGCTGTGCCGGGCCGCCGGGACCGTACTGGGCGCCCTGGTGTTCGCCGGACTCGCCGCGCTGCTGCCCCGGCCCGCCGGGCTGATCGCGCTGGTCGCCGTCTGCGGGGCGCTCGTGCCGGTCGCCACCCGGCACTTCGCCGCGCTCACCGCCGTCGTCACCGTCCTCGTCCTCGCCCTGGTCATGGCCGGAGGCGAGCCGCAGGCCTCCGTCAGCCGGATCGGCGAGACCCTGCTGGCCTGCGCGCTCGTGCTGGTCGTCGGGCATCTGCCGATGCCGGGGGAGCGCGGCGGCGGCGTACGCGCCCGGCTCGCGGCGGCCGGAAGCGCCGCGCACGCCTATCTCGTGCACGTCCTGGACGGGTCCGGCGACCGCGCCGAACGGTGGGCGCTGCGCCGGGAGGCCTACCGCACCCTCGCCGAGGCGCGCGCCGCCATCGCGCTCGCCGCCGCCGAACTGCCTGCCCTCGCCCGGCACACCGCGGGCACGGACGCCGTCGCGGACGTCCTGGAGCGACTTGTCGACACGACCACGGCCAGCGCCGTACACCTCGACGACACGGGCCGGCTCACAGCTCGGCACGTCAGGCAACTCCAGGACGCATTGGGAGAGTTGAAGCTCCAAGGTCTCGTCGAGGTGCCGCTGCCCGCCGCCGCGTAGCGGTACGTGGGCCCCTGCGGACCTGAGCCGGCCGACGCCGCGCAGGCCGGAGGCGCGCCGGAAAGAATCTTCGCGCGTGGCGATGAGTTCCGCTCCCGGCGACGGTCACCACCCGGACCGACCGTCGGATCGTCGGACAGGAGGGCCCATGTCGCTTCCGGAGATCGTCTCGCGCGAGCAGTGGCGTGCGGCGCGCGAGGAGTTGCTGCGCAAGGAGGAGGCGGTCAGACGGGCCCGCGAGGTGCTCGGGGAGGAGCGGCGGCGGCTGCCCATGGCCGAGGTCGACGCGGAGTACGTCTTCGAGGGCGGCGACGGCAAGGCCACCCTCCTGGACCTCTTCGAGAGCCGGGCCCAGCTCGTCGTCCACCACTTCATGTTCGCCCCGGAGTGGGAGACCGGCTGCCCGTGCTGCTCGGCCTTCCTGGACCAGGTCGGCCACCTCGCCCATCTGCGCTCCCGGAACACCTCCTTCGCGGTCGTCTCCCGGGCGCCGTTCACCCGGATCCTGCCGTTCAAGGCGCGGATGGGCTGGATGGTGCCCTGGTACTCGTCGTCCGACAGTGACTTCAACCTCGACTTCGAGGCCACCGTGGAGCCGGACCAGGACCGGAGCCAGAACCAGAACCAGGACCAGTGCCGGAGCCAGGGTCAGGGTCAGGGTCAGGGTCAGAGCCTGGTCGAGCGGCCGGGCATCAGCTGCTTCCTGCGCGACCACGACCGGGTCTTCCACACCTATTCGGTCTACGACGACGGGCTGGACGGACTCGGCACCCTCGCCGGTCTGCTCGACCTCACCGCGCTCGGCCGCAGCCCCGCCGGCAGCGACCGGCTGCGCCTTCACGACGAGTACGACCACTGACGCGGAGGGCGCGGTTCATCCCACAAAGTGAACGTCTGCTCACACTCCGCGCCGAACGAGTGTAGGTAATGTCTCAGTCCCGTCACCGAGCGAGGCTTTTCCCTTCTCCAGGGCGTTAACTCCTACAGGTACGACGCTTTCTGGAGGTGCGAGATGGTGAACGGGCGAACGGTGCTCGAACGCTTTCCCGCCGGTGGTCCGCGGGGATCCTGGCCCGCGGAGGAGTTCGCGCACGCGCGGCGTCTGGAAGGCCTGCCGGCCGAGGTCGTCATGGACCTCGCGACGGACATGTTCCTGGTGATCGTGCGGGGAGCCGAAGCGGCCGAGTGAGCGCGCCGCTGCCGTCCGCTCCGCTCAGGCAGGCCGTGCTCAGGCAGGCTGCACCAGTTCGGCATGCCGGCGCGGCCGTCGGCTCGTCCACGATCAGCCGCCGAAAGCCGAGCCCGCCCCACCACGGCCCCAGGGTCACGGCCACGGCCCGAAGCCGGCCGCCGCGTCCGCGTCTACGCGGGGACCGCCCTGGACCAGTCCGGAGCCGTCCCGGTCACCCGGCACAGGGCCAGGTACAGCGGGATCGGCGGGGTGTACGGGACCGTGCCCTCCGGGCGGTGGATGAGCCGGGCGGTGCCGGTCACCAGGGCGCCGGGGGCGTAGTGGGCCGGGAAGGGCCAGGGGAGGGCGTAGTCGGAGTCCGACGGAACGATCCACCACCAGCGGGCGCCGTCGGTGTACACACAGCCCAGCCGGGGCAGCCGGGGTACGACGAGCGGGCCGAGGCGGTCGGGCACGGCCACGGCGTCGCAGCCGAGCGGTGCGGTCATGCCGTCCGGCACGGCGAGCCGGCGGGGCTCGTCCGGGACGGACCTGCGCCGCTGCAGCCGCACCAGGGTGTCCAGGCCGAGGGCCGGTTCGGGTCCCCGGCCGGCGGCACCGGCCGCATGAGCGGCACGGGCCGCACCGAAGACACCGGCGGCGCCGGGCGGGAAGGGGCTTGCGGTGTCGTACCTGTCGCCGCCCAGGACGCGGCCGGTGACACCCTCTCGGCCGGAGTCGTAGCCGCCGCAGTCGTAGGCGTCGCAGTCGTACCCCACGGAGTCGTACCCGCGGGAGTCGTACTCGGCGGTCACGGGCGCTCCCCGGCGCGGTGCTGCTCGGGGAACCGGTGCAGAGGGTGGTGCGGGGGCCGGTCCAGGGCTCGGTGCCGGTGGGGGTCCGGTGCCCCGGGGCGGTGCTGGTGCTCGGGAGTGTGAGGGTGGGGGCGCCCGGCGGCCCGTTGCCGGCCCTCCGGCGCCTCGTCCTCGCCGGAGTCGTCCGGGCGGCCCGGTTTGGGGCGGGCGCCCCAGCCCAGGTCGGCTCGCGGAGCGGCGGTGCCGCGGTCCGCGTCGGTCTGGCGGGCCAGCTCGGCCCAGACCAGCAGCCCGGGCCCGTGTTCCTGCGCGCCCCAGGCCCGGCACAGCGCGTCGACGAGGAGCAATCCCCTCCCGTGCTCCTCATCGGGCCGCTGTGGGGACGGGTGGGGTTCGCCTGGGGCGCAGCCCTCGTCGCGTACGGCTATGCGCACGGTGTCGTCGTGATCCTGCAGTTCGCACACCACACGACTGCTCGCGGTGTGCACGATCGCGTTCGTGACCAGTTCGGATATGACCAGGGCCGCGCTGTCGCAGGTGTCCGCGCACACCGACCAGCCGGTCAGCCGGGCGTGCGCGAGGCGTCTCGCCCGGGCGACGGAACCGGGATGTGCGGCCAGCTCGAAGCGGAACCGGCGCCCGGCAGCGCCCCCGTCAGGGGCTGCTCCCGTGGCTGCACCGCGACCGGGACGGTCTGCGGCGGAGTCTGTTCCTAAGGGCGCGGACGGAATCACGCTTGCCACTATCTCCCCGCCGTGAACACTTGGCAAGTATCACTCTGAAAATTGCAGAGTGCTGTGTGACTCGGTCAGAGGCCGTGGCACACTGCTCGCAACAGCACGTCGAGCGGCGCCAATTGGGGGCATCGGAGACCGACCCGGTCTTCGAATGCATCTTCGAACGGCGCCGCAGGGCTGTCGGGAAACATCTGTCAGGACACGTTCGGTGGAGGCGTGCGGTGGAGGTGAGAGCGTGAGCGAACCGCGGTCCGCGCCGACGGTGGGCCAGGTGGTCCTCGGCCGACGCCTGTTGGACCTGCGGGAACGCGCCGGACTGAAGCGTGAGGAGGCCGCCCGCGTCCTGCGTGTCGCGCCCGCCACCGTCCGCCGCATGGAGATGGCCGAGGTCGCCCTCAAGATCCCGTACCTGCAACTGCTGCTGAAGGCATACGGCGTACCCGACGACGAGGCCGAACTCTTCGTCCAGCTGGCCGAGGAGGCCAACAAGCCCGGCTGGTGGCAGCGCTTCCACGACATCCTGCCCGGCTGGTTCTCGATGTACGTCAGCCTGGAGGGTGCGGCCGCTCTCATCCGCTCCTACGAGCCGCACTTCGTCCCCGGCCTGCTCCAGACCGAGGACTACGCGCGCGGTGTGCTCAAGTCCGGTGCCATCGGCCAGACCAGTCCGGACGACATCGAGCGGCACGTCGCCCTGCGCATGCAACGCCAGCAACTGCTCACCCGTCCCGACGCCCCCCGCTTCTGGGCGGTGATGGACGAGACCGCCCTGCGCCGCCCGGTCGGCGGTCCGGAGGTGATGCGCGCGCAGATCGACAGGTTGCTCGAGGCCACGAAGCTGCCCCATGTCACGCTCCAGGTCGCCCCGTTCGCGAGCGGGCCGCACCCGGGGACGTACGGGCCCTTCGTGCTGTTCCGATTCGCCATGCCGGAGCTGCCGGACATGGTCTACAGCGAGTACCTGACCGGCGCCGTCTACCTGGACGCGCGCGCGGAGGTGGCGACCCACCTCGAGGTCATGGACCGCATGGCGGCGCAGGCCGCTACGGCACAACGCACGAAGGAGATCCTCCGGGATCTCCGCAAGGAGCTGTGAATGGATCGCATCACGCCGCGCGGACGCGTCTACAACGGCATGCCCGCGCGGGAGCTGGGCAGCGAGGGCTGGCACAAGCCCTGGAGCGGCGGCAACGGCGGGAACTGCCTGGAGGCGATGAAGCTGGCCGACGGCCGGATCGCCGTACGCCAGTCCACCGACCCGGACGGACCAGCGCTGATCTACACCACCGCCGAGATGACCGCGTTCATCGAGGGCGCCAAGGCGGGGGAGGCCGACTTCCTGCTGTCCTGACCTGGACCGTGTGTTGCTTTTCGCTCAACTTCCCTATCGTGGAACCCACTTGCTCACTCATTGCGCCGGACGTTCATCACGCTCATGGAGTGCCGCATGACAGGGCAGGACCCGACGGCCGTGGCGATCGACACCAGCAAGCCGCACCCCGCGCGGATGTACGACTGGTATCTCGGCGGCAAGGACAACTACCCCGTCGACGAGGCGATGGGCCGGCAGATGCTGGCCCTCGACCCCCGGGTCCCGGTCATGGCCCGGGTCAACCGCGCGTTCATGCACCGGGCCACGCGGTGGCTGGCCCAGCAGGGGATACGGCAGTTCCTGGACATCGGCACCGGCATACCCACCGAGCCCAACCTCCACCAGATCGCCCAGCAGGCCGCCCCCGACGCCCGGGTCGTCTACTGCGACAACGACCCGATCGTGCTGGCCCACGCCGCGGCGCTGCTGCGCAGCACACCGGAGGGCGCCACCGAGTACCTGCAGGCCGACGTGCGCGATCCGGACGCGGTCATCGCGGGTGCCAAGGAGATCCTGGACCTCGACCGGCCGGTCGCGCTCTCCCTGATCGCCCTGCTGCACTTCGTCTCCGACGAGGACGGCGCACACGACCTGGTCGGCCGGCTGCTCGCCGAACTGCCCTCCGGCAGCCACCTGGTGATGACCCACGCCACGGCCGACTTCACCCCCGAGGAGTCGGCGGCCGCCACCGAGAAACTGAAGGCGGCCGGCGTCACCCTCGCCCTGCGCTCCCGCGAGGAGTTCACCCGCTTCTTCACCGGCCTCGACCTGGTCGGGCCCGGCGTCGAGATCGTCCACAAGTGGCACCCGGAACTGGGCGAGCCGGTCCCGGGCCAGGACGACGGGGTGATTCCCGGGTACGGGGCGGTGGCGCGGAAACGGTAGACCTGCGCGGCACACCTGTTGAGCCGGGGGAACTCGCCCTGGGGCCAGCGGCGGGCTCGACAGCCGGCCGCAGCCAGTCACCGGGCGCGAAGGCCTACGTCACCGCCGCCGACCCCGATCTCCGAACCACCGCTCCGCAGGCCGCAGGCCGCAGGCAACCCGCTCCTCACCCAGGAGGCAGCACCCCGCACAGCGCCTCCAGCGCCGCGCCGTAGGCGTGTTCGGCGGCGGCCGCGTAGCCCACGACCAGTCCGTCACCCGCCGTCGCCACCGCCTGCGGATGCCGGAACGCGGCGAGTCCGTCCAGGGCGATCCCCTGCCACGCGGCGGCCTTCACCGTGGAGGGCTCGCTGCCCGGCGGCAGCCGCAGCACCGCGTGCAGCCCGGCCGCGACGCCCGTCACCTCGACATGCGGCGCGTGGTCGGCGAGCGCCGCGACGAGCCGGTCACGCCGGTGCCGGTAGCGCTGCCGCATGCGCCGCACATGACGGTCGTACGACCCGGAGACGATGAACTCCGCCAGGGCCAGCTGGTCCAGCACGCTCGCCCAGCCCTCCCGCTCGCCCTTCGCCGCCAGCACAGGCCCGACATACCGCTCCGGCAGCACCATCCAGCCCAGCCGCAGCGCCGGTGACAGGCTCTTGCTGACCGACCCGAGGTGGATCACCCGCTCCGGATCGAGGCCCTGCAGCGCACCGACCGGCCTGCGGTCGTACCGGAACTCGCCGTCGTAGTCGTCCTCCAGCACGACCGTCCCACGCGCGCGTGCCCAGTCGATCACGGCCGACCGGCGCTCCGGGTGCAACGGCCCGCCGGTCGGGAACTGGTGCGCCGGCGTGAGCAGCACGGCCCGCTCCCGCCCGAGTACATCGACCCGCACGCCGCGCTCGTCCAGCGGCAGCGGCACCGTGCGCACCCCGGCCGTGGCGAGCAACCCCCGGTGGAAGTCCAGCCCGTACGCCTCCACGCCCAGCGGACCGCGCAGCACCCCGCCCGCACCCTGGCCGAACAGCAGCCGCAGCGCGTGCGCGAAGCCCGAACAGATCACGATCCGGCCCGGCTCGGCGCGCACGCCACGCGCGCGTGCCAGATATTCGGTCAACGCCTCCCGCAGCTCCCGGCGCCCGGCCGGATCCCCCGGCCCGAACGCCTCGTTCGGCGCCGCCTGAAGGGCCCGCCGGTAGCAGGCCGACCAGGCCGCCCGAGGGAACGCCGACGCATCCGGCGTGCCCTGCCGCAGATCGTGTCGCGGGCCACGCGCGCGTGGAGGTGCCTTCACGGGCGTCCGTACGGCCTGCCGCAGCGGCTCCGCGCGGTCGGCGACCCGGGTGCCCGAACCCTGGCGGGCGGTCAGCCAGCCCTCCGCCACCAGTTCCGCGTAGGCGTCGGCCACCGTGTTGCGGGCCACGCCCAGATCCGCGGCGAGCGACCGGTACGGCGGCAACAGGGTGCCCGGCGCCAGCCGCCCGCTGCGCACGGCCGCCCGCAGCGCCCGGGTCAGCGCCGCCCGCCGCCCGCCCGGACCCGACAGCTCCAGATGCAGATCGGCGCCGATCCGCTCCGCGGAATTGACCCACGATTCCATCACGAAAATGCACCCTACAGCCGGTCTATCGGGCTCGTAGGTTGAAGCCATGACAACGCACACGAACGCCACCGCAGCCGACATCACCACCGCGATCGCGGAGACCGAGGACGCCCGCGCCCGACTGGACTTCTCGAAGTCCGCCCCGAAGGCCTTCCGTGCCCTCATCGGCTTCGACGCCGCCGCGCGGGCCGGCCTCGACCCGGCACTGGTGGAGCTGATCCAGATCCGCTCCTCGCTCCTCAACCACTGCGCCTACTGCCTGCACATGCACACCAACGACGCCCGCAAGGCCGGCGAGAGCGAGGACCGGCTGCACATGGTGGCCGTCTGGCGCGAGGCCCGGCACTTCTTCACCCCCAGGGAACAGGCCGCTCTTGCGCTCACGGAGGCCCTGACCCACGTCGCCGACGCGGGCGTCCCCGACACCGTCTACGCCGAGGCCGCGGCCCACTTCGACGAGGAGGAACTGGCCCACGTCATCGCCATGATCTGCACGATCAACACGTGGAACCGGGTGGCCCTGTCGACGGGGAAGGTGGCGGGGACGGACGAGCGGAAGGGATGACCGGAAGGGATGACGGGAATGGATGGCCGGCACCGACAGGCACCGACGCCGATCCTTTTGTCTGGCCGGTGCCCTGGATCTCGCGGGTGGCCCGGCCCCCCGCCCCAACGGCGAGTAACCACAACGCCGCATCCCGGCGGTGCCGAACCGGCCGTCACCACCGCCGAGCACAGCCAACGGCCACAACGACCGTCGGCCACACTCACACCCTCATCGGCCGATCCCTCGGAGAGACCGGGGCCGGCAGTCGTGAACTCCCCGTCAGATAGCGGTCGACGGCCGCCGCCACCGCCCGCCCCTCCGCGATCGCCCAGACGATGAGCGACTGCCCGCGCGCCGCGTCCCCGGCGGCGAAGACCCCGGGGACGTTCGTCGCGAAGCCGTCGTCCCGGGCGATCGTGCCGCGCGGATCCAGCGTCAGCCCCAGCTGCCCGATCAGCCCGTCCTCCTGGTCAGGGCCGGAGAACCCGAGGGCGAGCAGCACGAGATCGGCGGGAAGCGCCCGCTCGGTGCCCGGCACCGGACGACGCACCTCGTCGACTTCCACCAGGTGCAGCCGGCGCACCCGCCCGCCGTCGTCCCCGGTGAACCGGAGCGTGGACGCCGCGAACAGCCGGGCATCCGCGTCCGCCGCCGGCGCCGTACGCAGGTCCCGGGCCTCCTCGTGCGCGGCCGACAGCCGGTAGACCTTCGGGTACGTCGGCCACGGCTCGGCGTATTCGTCACGCTCGGCGCCCGGCTGCGCGTAGATGTCCAGCTGGCTCACGGACGCGGCCCCCTCGCGCACCGCGGTCCCCAGACAGTCCGCCCCGGTGTCCCCGCCGCCCACGATCACCACGTGCCTGCCGGCCGCGGACAGCGGTGAAACCTCCAGATCCCCCTCACACACCCGGTTCGCCAGCGGCAGATACTCCATCGCCTGGTGTATCCCTTTCAACTCCCGGCCCGGCACCGGAAGTTCCCGCCACGCCGTGGCCCCCGTGGCGATGACGACGGCGTCGTACCGTCCCCGCAGCTCCACCGCCCCGACATCCCGCCCGACGGCCGTCGACGTACGGAACTTCGTCCCCTCGGCCCGCATCTGCTCGATCCGCCGCTCCAGATGCCGCTTCTCCATCTTGAACTCGGGGATCCCGTACCGCATCAGCCCGCCGATCCGGTCGTCCCTCTCGTACACGGCGACCGTGTGCCCGGCCCGCGTCAGCTGCTGTGCCGCGGCGAGCCCGGTGGGCCCCGAGCCGATGACGGCGACCGTCTTCCCGGACAGCCGATCGGGCGGCCGCGCCTGGGCGAAACCTTCCTCCCAGGCCCGGTCGGCGATCGCGCACTCGACGTTCTTGATGGTGACGGCCGGCTGGTTGATCGCCAGCACGCACCCCGCCTCGCACGGCGCCGGACACAACCGCCCGGTGAACTCGGGGAAGTTGTTCGTCGCGTGCAACCGGTCGCTCGCCGCCCGCCAGTCCTCCCGCGAGACCAGGTCGTTCCACTCGGGGATCAGATTGCCCAGCGGACAGGCGTCGTGGCAGAACGGGACGCCGCAGTCCATGCACCGGTCGGCCTGTTTGCTGATGATGGGCAGCAGCGCTCCCGGGACGTACACCTCGTCCCAGTCCCGCACCCGCTCCTCGACGGGCCGCCGCGCCCACTCCTGCCGCGGCGTGGTCATGAACCCCTTGGGATCGGCCATGGTCGTCTTCCTCGCGTACAGATACCGCGCGGGTATCAGGTGTACGACGGGCCGTACGCCATCGGGCGGCAACCCTCGGCACTCTTCCTGCACTCCTCCGGCACCCTTTCGGCCACGATACGTCCGCGCCGACCACCGCGCAGAGTGGCGGACAGCGCTTTCTCCGGCCACACCCCCGGCCCGGCACCGGAAGCCGTCCGACCCCCCTCCCGAGGAGGCCTCGGGAGACGGTCAGGGGTGATCGCGGAGTGGTCGGGGCGTGATCAGGGGAGTCGGGGGGCGGGGGGCGATCAGGGACTGATCCGGGGCGGTGGGAGAGGTGATCGGGGAGTGGCCACGGGCTGATCGGGGAGTGCTTGATCGTGAAGTGGCTGGGGGTGATCGGGGAGTGGTTGATCGCGGAGTGGTTGGGGGGATTCGGGAGTGGTTGGGGTCGGGAGTGGTTGAGGGATCGGGAGTGGTCGGGGGTTGATCGGGGAACAGTCAGGGGGCTGTCGGAGGTGGGCCGGGGGAGGGTCGGGCATGAACGGACCAGGGGGACCGCCGGTTGTCAGGATCGGGTCAGACGAAACGGCCCGTACGAGGGTCAAGCCGTAGAGGGGCAACCCGTACGAGGGTCAAGCCAGCGCCAGTACGTAGGCGAGGGCGGCCGCTGCGGATGCGACGGTGCGGACGTGGTTCCAGAGCGTCCACTCGCGCACATACGCCGGCCAGTACACGGCGGCCTCCGGGGCGCCCGGGGTCAGCCGGGCCAGCCTGTCGTTGCGCGGGACGTTGGCGACGATCGTCAGCCCGAATGAGCCGAAGAGGTACAGCGCGCTGCCGAGCAGCAGTTCGAGCTTCCCCTCGTCCGGCCACACCACGAACGTCACCACCGCGATCATCGCGCTCAGTACCGCCGAGCCGGTGAACACCGTCATGAAGGCGGGCCGGACCGCGGCGACATTGATCGCGTTCATCGCCGCGACGCCCTGTGCCGGCGGAAGGGTGGCGAGCCCCCGCATCACAAAGGTCGAGAACGCGCAGAAGGTCCCAGCCACCAGCCCGGTGCCGAGCATCCCCACCACGACCAGTACGAAGAACGGCCCGTCGATCATCTCCACGCCCCAGCTCGTCTGTTCCGCCCGGTACGCGCCCGGCATCACCGCTACCTCCCAGTGAATGCCCAGGAACGGGTTCGGACCATGGCCCAGGAAGGCGACGACAGACGCGAGCGTCTCTCCGCCCCCTCCCCTCCCCGGGGGCCCCTCCCCCCACCCCCTCCCCCCGGTCCCCGCCCCGCTCAGCCTGCCTCCGCCCCCGCGTCCTGCCAGGTGCGCAGCACGCTCTCCACGGCCGGGGCGATCCGGCGGCGTGCCTCGTACCGTGACACCCCGCTCATCAGCAGCTGGTCGTACGGTGTGTCGACGTGCCGTACGGCCGCCACGACCGCCGAGACCACCGCTCCCTCCGACAGCGCCCGCCCAGCCGCGCTGCGCCCGACCCGCCCACTGCCGCGCAAGGACGCGTGCGCCGCGATGGCCCGCGCGCGATCGGCGGGGCAGCCGGGAAAGAGCCGCAGGATCTCGGCCGCGAACGCCGCCGCGAACCGTTCGTCCTCCGCCGCCCGGCGCCGCGCGTCCCGCGCCCGACGCCTACGCCGCGCCTCCGCGTCCGCCAGGCATCGCGCCTCGGCCCGGGCCAGCGCGGCCTCCTCCACGAGCACGCCCTGCCGCTCGTAACGACTCTTGCGCCGGTTGAACCGCACCACGACGACCGACAGCCCGCTCTCCTCCCTCGACCTGCGGGTCAGCGCCGTGTCCCCGCGCGGCAGGAACACCAGGTGTCCGAGGTCCGCGCAGTCCAGGCAGCGCGGTGCCCCGTCCTCCAGCACGAGCAGTGACAGCGGCCCGCGCCGACACCTGGCGCACCGCTTGGGCTTCTGCGCCTGGATGACGACAAGCCGACCGGGGGAGTGGGGAGTTGAGGGAAGCGCCATACGCGGTACTTTCCCCGCCGCCGCCCGCACCTCGCACGCCTTGCCCACTCCTTCTTTTCCTCCGCCTCCTCCTGGGTGTCCCTCTCTCTCCCTCCGTCCTCGCCGCCCTCGACCACCGGGCAGCCGCTCCTGGCCGACGCGGTCGGTCCCGTCTGCGGTCTGCCTTGCTCCAGCCGTCCCGGCGGGCGTGGGCATCACCCAGTCGACGGGATCGTCTGCACGCCCCGCAGGTGCTCCAGTCCCGTGGTGCGGCCCGCGCGAAGCGGCGGAGCTCCGGTGGGAAAGCCACCAGGTCGTCCCCCACTGGCCGTGCGTCCAGGCCGAGCAGATGTGCGCCCAGCCCCACCGCGCCGAGCCGGTCCACCCCGGCCCCGGCGAGCCCGTCGAGGAGCGCGTTGGCCACGCCCTTCCCCAGCCCCACCGCACAGCTCGCCCGGCAGCTGCGCCATCTCGTCCTCTCCGTCGGCCGGGTTCGTGCCCGGCCTCGGAGCCCTGCCCATCCGCTGGCAGGTGCCGTCACTCCGCTCTCCGCAGGCGGGGCCCGTCCCCCGCAGGCACTGTCACCCCACCTTCCGCCACCCGGCATCATGGCCATGTGCGACTCGAAGCGATCACCTGGGACCGGCTCGCCGAGCTGCTCGCCGACCGGCTGGCCGGGCTGAAGCCGGCCGACGGCAGCGCCTGGACGCGTGTCGGCTTCGACGGAGCCCCGGCCGCCCGGCCCGGCGACCTGGCCGAACGTGTAGGGGAGGCGCTGCGGGTGCGCGGCCGGCCCTCACTCGTGGTCGGCGCCGAGGGCTTCCTGCGCCCCGCCTCGCTGCGCCTGGAACACGGGCGGCGCGACGCGGAGTCGTACTACGGCGGTTGGCTCGATACCGGCGCCCTGTGGCGCGAGGTCTTCGGCCCGCTCGACCCCGGTGGCAGCGGTCGTGTCCTGCCCGACCTCTGGGATCCGGCCACCGACCGGGCCACCCGCAGCCCCTATGTCCAACTCCCGCCCGGTGGTGTCCTGTTGCTCCACGGCCCCCTCCTGTTGCGGCACTGGTTCCCCTTCGACCTGACCGTGCATCTCCTCCTTTCCCCGGGTGCACTGCGCCGGCGTACTCCCGAGGCCGAGCACTGGACGCTCCCCGCCTTCGAGCGCTACGAGTCCGAGACCGACCCCGCCGGAACGGCGGACGTCCTGGTACGTGCCGACGATCCGCGCCGTCCTGCCTGGAGTGGCTGATTCCCGTCGGCCGGCAGCGGGCCCCTCGGCTCGGGCGCGCTCCCGGCGGCTCAGAGCCAGCCGTTGCGCCGGAAGCCCCGGTACAGCACCAGACACGCTGCCGCCATGACGACCATGACCAGCGGATAGCCGAACCGCCAGTGCAGCTCTGGCATGTGGTCGAAGTTCATGCCGTATACCCCGCACACCATCGTCGGTACGGCGATCACCGCGGCCCAGGCCGTGATCTTCCGCATGTCCTCGTTCTGCGCGACGGTCACCTGCGCGAGGTGGGCCTGAAGAATCGAGTTGAGCAGTTCGTCGAAGGCGGCGATCTGTTCCTTGGCGCGTATCAGGTGGTCCAGCACGTCCCGGAAGTAGGCCTGAATCTCCGGCGCGACGACCCGTATGGGCCGGGTGGCAAGGTCCTCCACCGGGCGGCCGAGCGGCATCACCGCCCGCTTCAGCTCGAGCAGTTCACGCTTCATCTGGTAGATGCGGCCGGGGTCGAGACGTGCGCTGTTCTCCGAGAACACCTCCGTCTCGACCTGGTCGATGTCGGCCTGCACCGCGTCGGTGACGTTCAGATAGTCGTCGACGACATGGTCGGCGATCGCGTGCAGCACCGCCGCCGGTCCCTTGGCCAGCTGATGCGGATGCGCCTCCAACTCCTCGCGCAGCGGGCCCAGTGAGCCGTGCCGGCCGTGCCGTACCGTGATGACGAAGTCCTCACCGACGAACACCATGATCTCGCCGGTGTTGACCACCTCGCTGGTCTCCGTCAGTTGTTCGTGCTCCACGTAGCAGACCGTCTTGAACACCGCGAAGAGCGTGTCGCCATAGTGCTCCAGCTTCGGACGCTGATGAGCCTCGACCGCGTCCTCGACCGCCAGGGGATGCAGGGCGAACAACTCGGCGATGCCCGCGAACTCACGGTCCGTCGGCTCGTGCAGCCCGAGCCAGACGAACCCCTCGCCCGTCTTGCGTACCATCCGCACGGCAGCCACCAGGTCTGTGCACTGCGGCACGCGCACGCCGTCCTGGTACGTCACACAGTTGACCACTGACGAGCCCAGCGGTGACCGGGCGGGGTGACTCAGGTCCACACGCGGCCGCCGCCGGGCCAGCCGCGCCACCTTGCGCAGGCCGCCGACCCTGCTCAGCCCTGTGACCTTCCGCAGATTCCCCGCCATGGACATCTGGATCTCCTCGCCTGGATCTCCTCACGCAACGCGTTTGCGCCTTGCCCGGCAGTCTGCCAGGCGAGGGCAAAACGCGGGTAAGCCTGTGGGAACAGGATGTTCCGCTTGGTTCCCGGCTGTGGACGGAATGCGTTCCCGGCAGTGGACGGACCTCGTTGCCGGCAGTGGACGGAGCTCGTTCGCGGCTGTGGAGCACCGACGCCGCGGCGGCCTCGGCCCGGGCCGCCCCTGTCCGGAGCGTCGGCCGGTCCGGCCAGGCCGGGTGACTGGAATGATCGTGGCATGACCTCAGCGGACGGATACCTCCTGGACAACCGGCAGAAGCAGGCCGCAGAGCGTTTCGACGCCTTCGCCGCCCTCTTCGATCCCACGACCTTCCGGCACATCGAGGCGCTCGGCATCGGGCCCGGCTGGCGCTGCTGGGAAGTCGGTGCCGGCGGCAGCTCGGTGGTGTCCTGGCTCGCCAGGAAGGTGGGTCCCACCGGACAGGTCGTCGCCACGGACATCGACACCTCGAGGATCACCGCCGCGACAGCCCCGGCCGGCGGCCCGCCGGTGGAGGTCCGCGTCCACGACGTGGGCGCCGAGGAACCGCCGGGTGAGGGGTTCGACCTGGTCCACGCCCGGCTCGTCCTCGTTCATGTGCCGGACCGGGAGAGGGCGTTGCGGTCCATGATCCAGGCCCTCCGGCCCGGCGGGCGACTGCTGATCGAGGATGCCGACCCCGCTCTGCAGCCCTTGATCTGCCCCGACGAGTACGGCCCCGAGCAGCGGCTCGCCAACCGCCTGCGTCACGGCTTCCGCAAGCTGCTCGCCGAGCGTGGCGCCGATCTGTCGTACGGCCGAAAACTCCCGCGTCTGCTCCGTGAGGCCGGACTGAGCGAGGTGGAGGCCGATGCGTTCTTCCCCGTGACGTCGCCTGCCTGCACCGCTCTCGAGGCCGCGACGGTCCGTCAGATCCGGGACAGGCTCGTCACGGCGGGGCTTGCCACCGACGAGGACATCGACCAGCACCTGGCCAATGTCGAGGCCGGCGGCATGGACCTGGCCACCGCGCCGATGATCTCGGCGTGGGGGAGGAAGGACTAGCCGGGGGAAGGAAGGCCTGGGCGTTCGTCCCCCGGTTCGGGGCGATCCTGCCGCGCCCGTACGGCGTCAGCGGCGCGGCGCGGGCCGAACCTTCGCTTCCGGTGTCCGCACGGCGTCGGCGTCGGCCGGTGGCCGGCCCCCGCGCCCGGGACGCGGCGGTCTGGCGCCCACCCGTTCGACTGCCTCCGCACCAGCCCGGCAGCCGCGTGCCGCGGCCTCCTCCGCGTCCGCTCCCGCGAGCAGGGCGGCGAGGAAGGCGCCGGTGAAGGCGTCACCGGCGCCCGTGGTGTCCCGAGGGACCGCCGGCGCGGCCGGGACCCGGGACGGTGCGCTGCCGGATCGGGCCACCAGCGCACCCTCCGCACCCGCCTTGGCGACCACCAGCGGGACGAGACGGCTCAGCTTGGCCGCCGCGTCCACCGGATCCGGCAGACCCGTCAGCAGACATGCCTCGTCCCGGCTGGGCAGCAACACGTCCAGTTCCTGAGCGAAGGCCAGGAAGCGGTCCAGCCCCAGCCGCACCAGGAAGCCGGCCGACGCGGGATCGAGGCTGACCGGCACGCCACGCGCGCCTGCCGCCGCGAGCGCGGTCCGCGCGAGCTCCCGGCTCGGCTCCGTGAACAGCAGATACCCCGACAGGTGCAGCCGGCCGACGCCGTCGAGCAACGCGTCCGACCAGTCGGCTGGTTCGAGCCGCAAGGACGCCCCGCTGTCCGTGAGGAACGTACGCTCCGCCGCCGCATCCGCATCGACGAGGCAGATCACCGTCCCGGTTGCCGCTGTCGGATCGACCACCAGCCGGGGCCGCACGCCGGCCGCGATCAGCTCACGCTCGTGCCACGCGGCCGCGTCCACGCCGACCCGCCCGAGCAGCCGTACGTCCGCACAGCCCGTGTGCGCGGCCCAGCAGGCCACGTTCGCGCCCGCCCCGCCCGGCAGCGTGCGGATCGCCGCGGTGGTGTCGGTGGTCATGTCCCCTGTGGTGGTGTAGCGAGGTCGATCTGATCTTTGTAGATCGTGTCCATGCTTTCCTCGGGTAGATAGCGGCGGGGAAAGGCGAT
>NZ_JBEPBF010000056.1:0-21334 GCF_040298985.1 Streptomyces sp. NPDC001093
GGTCGACGGCAACTTCGACGACTGCCTCACCCTCGCGCGCTCGCTGAGCGAGAACTACCCGGTGGCGCTGGTCAATTCGGTTCGGCGCGGTCCTGCCACGCCGGTCAACTCGCGCGGCGGATGCGCCCCGTCCGGCGTACGGTCGGTTTCATGCGCATTGTCATCGCTGGTGGTCATGGTCAGATCGCGCTACGGCTGGAGCGCCTGCTCTCCGCGCGCGGGGACGAGGTCGCGGGGATCATCCGCAGGTCCGAACAGGGCGACGATCTGCGGACGGCCGGCGCCGAACCGGTACTGCTCGACCTGGAGTCCGCCTCCGTGGAGGAGGTCGCGGCGCACCTGCAGGGCGCCGACGCGGCGGTCTTCGCGGCCGGAGCGGGCCCGGGCAGCGGGGCGGCCCGCAAGGAGACGGTGGACAGGGGCGCGGCGGTGCTGTTCGCGGACGCGGCCGTTCGCGCGCGCGTGCGCCGATTCCTGGTCGTGTCCTCGATGGGCGCGGATCCCGCTCACCAGGGCGACGGTGTCTTCGACGCGTACCTGCGCGCCAAGGGCGAGGCGGACGCGTACGTCACCCGCCAGGAGGCCCTGGACTGGACGATCCTGCGCCCCGGCTCGCTGACGGACGACGCCGGCACCGGTCAGGTCCGTCTGGAGGCGCACACCGGGCGCGGCGCGATCCCCCGGGACGATGTGGCCGCCGTACTCGCGGAGTTGGTGGACACCCCGGCGACGACCGGCCTGACGCTGGAGCTGATCAGCGGATCGACTCCGGTGTCGGTGGCGGTGAAATCGGTGGCCGGGAACTGAGGCCGGCCACCGGCCGTTGAACGGACGGATCCCGCCACCGGGCCTTCGGTATCGCTGACCTGTCACACCGTCAGATCCTCCCGCCCCGCCCACACACGCGAGCCGGCCCCCTCCGTCTCGTCATGACACTCGTCATGACTCAGAACAGAGGCAACTGCCCGGGAAACTCCGGTACGGCGTACCCGTCCAACGCCGGCTGGACGGCCCCGAGTTGCGCCTGCCGCCGCGACCCGGCGCAGGAGACGAGTTCTCCGTTCTCCCGCGCCCCGGGCGGGTCGTGCCGCGCGTAGCGGCCCGCGACCACGGCGATGTCGCGGTGGCACACAGGACAGGTTCTGCGTCGGGAGGACATGCCGTCAGTGTGCCCGCACCGGCGCCGGTCGGCACGACACCGCGGTCAGGTCCGGGTCTCGGCTTCCCAGCGGTCGGGTCCCACCCCCCGCCAGTCGATCAGCGGCGAGTCGGCCACCTGCTCCGGCTCGATCTCCAGCCCCGCGCGGCGCAGGAACTCCACCAGGTCCCCGACGTTGTGCGCCAGGCCGAGGATCTCGCCGTCCACCCGGACCCGGCGGCCGCCGGTCGGGGACGGCAGGTGCACGATAATGGGTCGTTTCCCGGCCATGGCTCCAGCATCGTCCGGACCGCCCGGGAACGCACCCGGACCGGTCATTCCAGTATTCCCAGCACGGTGTCGGGGCGGCACAGCGGGCATGCTGCGACACCTCCCTCGGCGAGGGCACGTACGGCCTCGTCCCGGTCGGCCCCTTTGGCGCGCCCGCCGGCGCTCGTACAGCCGCCGACGTGGACGTACACCGCGGTGCGGCCGTTCAGGCCGCGCTCGATCAGCCACTCCGGAGCGGCCTGCCGGGTGGCCAGGCGGCGCTGCCGTTCGGCCTCCCGGCGTTCCTCGTCCGCGATCCACCGGTCCATCAGGGCGAGCTGCCGCGCGGCCTGATGTTCGACGACGCGGCGCGCGAAACGCAGCATGTCGAGACGCGTCAGCGGACGGTCATCGTTCACACGTTCGATTCTAGTGAAGGGACCGGGAAGTGCGACCAGCGGGAGGCGACCGAACAGGGTTCGCGTGAAAACGGCTCTCCGTCGTCGAGAGGCGCCGAGACGCGGGTCACATCCATTCCTGTCACAGCGCGCGGGGCCGCTCTGTCCAAGAGGGCGTACGCAGAGGGCGTACACACCGGCAACCACCCAGGAGTACACCGTGGAAGCTCGTCTGAACGTCATGGCCGCCCCGGTCGCGGCCAAGGTCATGAAGCACATCATCGCCGCGGGCATGGCCCTCTCCGAGTCGACCGTGCCGGCCTCGACACGCGAACTGATGATGCTCCGCGCCAGCCAGATCAACGGCTGTGCCGGATGCATCGACATGCACACCAAGGAAGCCGCCGCGGCCGGGGAGACCGCCGTACGCCTCCACCTCGTGGCCGCCTGGCGGGAGGCCAAGGTCTTCACCGACGCCGAGCGCGCCGCACTGGAGCTGACGGAGCAGGGCACCCGCATCGCCGACGCGGCCGGCGGCGTCCCGGACGAGGTCTGGGCGAACGCGGCCAAGTACTACGACGAGGACCAACTCGCCGACCTGGTGGCCCAGATCGCCGTCATCAACGCCTTCAACCGCGGAAACGTCATCACCCAGCAGCCCGCCGGTGACTACGAGGCGGGCATGGTCGCCAAGTTCCACTGAGGGTCGACGACGAGAGCCCCGTGACCCGCTCTCGCAGGTCACGGGGCTCTCGTTCCCGTGTGGCGGCGCCAGGATTCGAACCTGGGAAGGCTGAGCCGGCGGATTTACAGCGGGCTCATCTCACGCCGCGCGACCTGCGGCTTTCCACTGCCAGCTCAATACCGGGGAACACCAGGGGGAAACAACCTCAGATCCTGCCGCCCTGTCGAAGGCCGTCCTGCCCACCTGGAGCGGGGGGGGGGGGGCGGGGGGGGGCGCCCCCCCCCGCCGCGCCCCGCCGCCCGCCCCCCCCCACCGCTCGCTGACCCGGACCACGCACTCGGCCTACCGGTAGAAGACCGCTACACCTCCGTGGTGCGAGCAGGCTCCCTGGTGGTGAGCGGCGTACGAGTACGTACCGTCGTTGCAGAGCGCGGTTGCACCGTTCCCGGCGCTGCTGGAACCACCCGACGAGTTGGAGTCGCCACTCCCGGACGACCCGCCCGACGAACTCCCGCCGCTCCCCGAACCCGCGGCCGCGGCATGCGCGGTCACGGTCACCGTCACCTTGACCGTCTTCGTCGCCGTCACCGTAGGCGCCGGCTTCGGCTTGGCGGTCTCCGTGGCCGTGGCCGTCGCGGTGACCGTCGCGGTGACCGTCGCGGTCGGCTTCACCTTGTCCGCCGCCGGCTTCGCGTCAGTCCCGTTGTTTCTGGCCGTGCCGCCGGCACCGACGCCGAGGAAGAAGGCGAGACCGATCGCGGGCAGCACGTACCGCTTCCGCGCCCACCTCGGGGCCGTGCGTATGGGCGGCTGTGGCGGCATGGCGTACGGGTCACTCATGTGTCCCCCCAGGGTGAGTTGAAGGGAAGACCGTAGCGACAGATGTGAAGCCGGTGTGAAGATTCCGTGCAGTAGTCACCTATTCGTGATGCGCTCCGGGGTGGCGCACCGGGCCGGGCCGGCCGTACACCGCCCGCGTTGGGGCGGGCCGCGCGAACCCGTCCGCCCGGGAGGGCAGAACGGCACGCTCACCCTGCTCACCGGCTCCCGGACCCCAGCCGCTCTGCGTCGCCTCGGCGTCAGGCGCCTGAAGGCCTGGCTCCGCAACCGCGGCGTCCACAGATGCCCGCCTGCAGGGGTCTACGCACGCCCGCCTCGTGCGCCGGCCAACGCGTGCTGGACTCCTGGCTCGCTTCAACGTTGGGTACGTCACCGATCACGGCCACAGCCTGGCACGCGGCACGGACACTTCCGCAGCTGTTTTGCAGACCATCCCGGAGACGTGCCCTGACCTGCCGTTTCCCGCCCCCGAGGTCATCGCCCCGCACCCGTCGCACCGTGAACGGGGCTGCGACCGGGGTGAAGCCCGGTGCAAGTCGGTTCCCGAGGGGCCCCGCTCATATCCGCTGGACTTTCGTTCGACTCCAAGGCGCGAGATCCTGGCACTCCGACTGTGGACCAGCGAAGAAACGCGGAGTCGTACGCATCTCACGCGTCGCAACACCCACCTCATATTGATGCGGCCTTCAGCGCGACGGGCACCGTCGCGACTCCCCGAAGGAGGTCGAGCAATGGCTTTCCCGTCGTACCGTGACCGCACAAGCGCGGCAGCACCGCCGCGGCTCCCCGGCCGGGCCAGGAACGCACGAAGACTGGGCACGGCCGCCGCCGTGACGGCGACGCTCCTGGCGGGCTGTGGCACGAGCACGCCCAAGGCGGCTCCGCACTCCAGCAGCCCCGGCGTCTCCCCGGCGCCGTCCACCGCGTCTTCCCGTTCCCCCTCGTCATTCAGTCCGGACCTCACCACCACCACCGCGTGCACCAACAGCACGAAGCTGGCCGGGTGGTCGAACCACCGGCTGGCCATGCTGACCGTCGCCGTCCCGGTGTCGGAGGCCTCGGTGTCCGACGCCACCTCCGAGGTGAGCGCCGGTGCGGGCGGTGTGCTGCTGTTCGGCAGCAAGGCGCCGTCCGACCTCGGCTCCAGGTTGACCACCCTGAAGACGCATGTACCGGGCCATTTGGGCTTGTTGGTGATGACCGACGAGGAGGGCGGTGGCATCCAGCGCATGGCGAACCTCGTCGGTTCCCTGCCCTGGGCCGCCTACATGGGCACGCACTGGACCCCGGCACAGATCCAGCAGAACGTCACCAAGGTCGCGTCCAAGATGGCGGCCGCCCAGGTGAACATGGACCTCGCACCGGTGGTCGACGTCGACGGCAGGAACGTGGCCCCCAGCAAGACCAACCCCGACGGATGGCGTTCCTTCAGCGGCAATACCTCGGTGGTCTCCAAGGACGGTGTCGCGTACATGAACGGGTTGCGCGCCGGAGGTGTGATACCCGTCGTCAAGCACTTCCCGGGCCTCGGCGGCTCGAGTTACAACTCCGACTTCGGCCCCGCCCGCACCCTGCCCTGGTCCACCCTGCAGAAGGTGGCCATCCCGCCGTTCACAGCGGCCATCAAGGCCGGCGCCCCGGCCATCATGGTCTCCAACAACACCGTGCCGGGCCTGGGCACCAATCCGGCTAGCCTGTCCCCCACCGCCATCAGCTCCGAACTGCGCGGCAAGCTCGGCTTCAAGGGGCTCGTGGTCACCGACTCGCTCAGCGCCAAGGCGATCTCCGCAGCCGGCTTCAGCGTGTCCACCGCCGCCGTCCAGGCCCTGCGCTCCGGCGCCGACATGGTCATGTTCGACCTTGGGGGCAACCCCAGCTCCCAAACCTCCTCCATAGCCACGGCAATCACCAATGCGGTGGCCGACGGACACCTCGCCCGCAGCCGCCTCATCGACGCGGCAGGGCACGTCCTGGCCGTCCGACACGTGAATCTCTGCTCCTGAGCACGAAGAGGCTCAACAAAGAAGCCCCCTCTGAGCTGCTTCACAACAGATCAGAGGGGGTCTTCCCCAGTGTGGCGGCGCCAGGATTCGAACCTGGGAAGGCTGAGCCGGCAGATTTACAGTCTGCTCCCTTTGGCCGCTCGGGCACACCGCCGGGTTGGCCACCAGATCGAACCGCTATTCGGCGGTGCCCCCTGGCGACGACGTAAACAATACCCGATACGTGGGGGTGCTTCGCCACCCGATTGATCTCCACCCCTCGGCTCGCGGGATGGCTAGGCTGGTGCGGATGCGGCCCGGCGCAATGCCGGGCCCGGCGGCCGCCGCCGCGCACGCCGGCACGCACCCGATACGCACCCCGATACAAGGAGCCACAGGACATGGCCGACTCCAGTTTCGACATCGTCTCGAAGGTCGAGCGGCAGGAGGTCGACAACGCCCTCAACCAGGCCGCCAAGGAGATCTCGCAGCGCTACGACTTCAAGGGCGTGGGTGCCTCGATCTCGTGGTCCGGGGACAAGATCCTCATGGAGGCGAACTCCGAGGACCGGGTGAAGGCCGTCCTCGACGTCTTCCAGTCCAAGCTGATCAAGCGCGGTATCTCGCTGAAGGCGCTGGACGCGGGCGAGCCCCAGCTGTCCGGCAAGGAGTACAAGATCTTCGCGTCGATCGAGGAGGGCATCTCCCAGGAGAACGCGAAGAAGGTGGCGAAGATCATTCGCGACGAGGGGCCGAAGGGCGTGAAGGCCCAGGTCCAGGGTGACGAACTGCGCGTCTCCTCCAAGAGCCGGGACGACCTGCAGGCCGTGATCGCACTGCTGAAGGGCAAGGACTTCGACTTCGCGCTGCAGTTCGTGAACTACCGCTAGGAACCGGCATCCGCGACAGACGGAAGGGTGGGCGCCCCCGAGCGGTGCCCGCCCTTCCGTGCTGTCGCCGCGTGCGTTCACTGCCTGTTGGCCACATGCTCGTGGCCCCTCGACGAGGGAGACGCCGGCGGACCACCAACCGGTTCCGCCGGTCAGTAGGGTGCGGCGCATGACAACGGCCGGCACAGCGCTGCGACGCACCCTCGGCGTGCGGGACGCCGTGGTCGTCGGCCTCGGCTCGATGATCGGGGCCGGTGTGTTCTCGGCCCTGGGGCCGGCCGCGCGCTCGGCCGGTTCGGGGCTGCTGCCCGGGCTGGCGCTCGCGGCGGCGGTGGCCTACTGCAACGCCATGTCCTCGGCCCGGCTGGCGGCTCGTTATCCGGCCTCCGGCGGGACGTACGTGTACGGACGGGAACGGCTGGGCCCCTTCTGGGGTTGTCTCGCGGGCTGGGCCTTCGTGGTCGGCAAGACAGCGTCCTGCGCGGCCATGGCACTCACCGTGGGCGCCTACGTCTGGCCGGGGCAGGCGCACGTGGTGGCGGTGGCGGCCGTGGTCGGCCTCACGGCCGTGAACTACGGCGGGATCCGGAAGTCGGCGCGGCTGACACGCGTGATCGTGGCGGTGGTGCTGGCCGTCCTCGCGGCCGTGGTGGCCGTGTGCCTGGCCTCCGGGCGCGCCGACGCCGGACGGCTGGACATCGGGCTGTCATCGGGCACGGGCGGGGTGCTCCAGGCGGCAGGGCTGCTGTTCTTCGCCTTCGCCGGGTACGCGCGGATCGCGACCCTCGGGGAGGAGGTGCGGGATCCGGCGCGCACGATTCCGCGTGCGATCCCGCTGGCCCTGGGGATCACACTCGTGGTGTACGCGTGCGTGGCCGTCGCGGTGCTCGCCGTCCTCGGCGCGGACGGGCTCGGGCACGCGGCGGCACCGCTGGCCGACGCGGTACGGGCGGCCGGTGCGCCGGGGCTCGTGCCGGTGGTGCGGACCGGGGCGGCGGTGGCGGCGCTCGGCTCGCTGCTCGCGCTGATCCTCGGCGTGTCCCGTACGACGCTCGCCATGGCCCGGGACGGGCATCTGCCGGGGACGCTGGCGGCCGTGCACCCGCGTTTCCGGGTGCCGCACCGGGCGGAGCTCGCCGTGGGCGCGGTGGTCGCCGTACTGGCCGCGACGGTCGACGTGCGCGGCGCGATCGGCTTCTCCTCCTTCGGCGTGCTCGCCTACTACGCCGTCGCCAACGCCTCCGCCTGGACCCTGAGTCCGGCCCCGTCGGCGCGTGCGGTGCCCGTGGCGGGCCTGCTGGGCTGCGCCACGCTGGCGTTCGCGCTGCCCGCCGTCTCGGTGTCCGTGGGGGCGGGCGTGCTCGCGGTGGGGGCGGCGGCCTACGGCGTACGGCGGTGGGCTCAGGGACGACGTCCCGAGTGACGCCGTACGGGACCGTCTCCGAACGTTCCCGATCACGCCACAAGGGTGCTGCGGTTCTGCCCGAACGCCTGACGCACTGATACTTGTGGCAGCAGGCATGCCGACGGAGCGACCCGGAGAGGTACCGATCATGAAGGTGTTCAACCTGCTGCTCAACATCCTGTGGCTCGTCTTCTGCGGCCTGTGGATGGCGATCGGTTATCTCATCGCTGCGGTGATCTGCTTCGTCCTCATCGTCACCATCCCGTTCGGCATCGCGTCGCTGCGCATCGCCGGCTTCGTCCTGTGGCCCTTCGGCCGGACGACCGTGGAACGGCCGGACGCGGGCGCGGGATCCTTCATCGGCAACGTGATCTGGGTGATCTTCGCGGGATGGTGGCTGGCGCTGGCCCACCTGATCACGAGCATCCCGCTGTTCCTGTCGATCATCGGGATCCCCTTCGGCTGGGCGAATCTGAAGCTCATCCCGATCTCGCTCATGCCGCTCGGACGTGAGGTGGTTCCGTCGGACCAGGGTTTCGCCGGGCGCTGATCTCATACGCGGGGCGCGATGTCACGCGCCGGGCGCGGTGTCACGCGCCGGGCGCGGTGTCACGCGCCGGGCGCGGTGTCACGCGCGGGCGCGGTGTCACGCGCGGGCGCGGTGTCACGCGCGGGCGCGGTGTCGCGCGCCGGGCGCGGTGTCGCGCGCCGGGCGCCGGTCACGGCGGAAGCAGCGTGCCCAGCGGCCCCAGGTCGATGTTGAGGTCGGCCAGAGCGAGGCCGGCCGAGCAGCTTGCCCGCGGGGTCCAATACGACTTGGTAGCCGGCCATGACACTGCTCGTGTCCGGCACGCGCTCCAGTTCCACGACTTCGACCACGGCTTCCCAGCCCGCTTCGGTCGGTCTCAGTGCCGAAACCGACTCCGGGGTTCGCCCCAGCAGCTCGGCGAGCTGCTCGATCGCGCTCCGCATGGCGTCGGACGCGGATACGCGCTCCGGTACGGCTTCCGTGCGCGACGGGGGGCATTCACCGGTGGCGGCCCGCCAGCTGTTCCAGCCGGGCGATGCGGTCCGCCATCGGCGGGTGGGTGGAGAACATCCTGCTCAGCCCCTGGCCCGCACGGAACGGGTTGGCGATCATCATGTGGCTGGCGGTCTCGATCCGCGGCTCGGGCGGCAGCGGGAGCTGCTGGGTGCCGACCTCCAGCTTGCGCAGGGCACTGGCGAGGGCCAGCGGGTCGCCGGTGAGCTGGGCGCCGGAGGCGTCCGCCTCGTACTCGCGGGAGCGGCTGACGGCCAGCTGGATGAGGGTGGCGGCGAGCGGGCCGAGGATCATGATCAGGAGCATGCCGAGCAGGCCGGGGCCGTCGTCGTCGTCCGAGCGGCCGACCGGGACCAGCCAGGCGAAGTTCACCAGGAACATGATCACCGAGGCGAGCGCGCCGGCCACCGAGGAGATGAGGATGTCCCGGTTGTAGACGTGGCTGAGCTCATGGCCGATGACGCCCCGCAGTTCGCGCTCGTCCAGCAGGCGCAGGATGCCCTCGGTGCAGCACACGGCCGCGTTGCGCGGGTTGCGGCCCGTGGCGAAGGCGTTGGGGGCCTCCGTCGGTGAGATGTACAGGCGGGGCATGGGCTGGCGGGCCTGCGTGGACAGCTCTCGGACCATGCGGTACAGCGCCGGGGCCTCGAACTCGCTGACCGGCCGGGCGCGCATCGCGCGGAGCGCCAGCTTGTCGCTGTTCCAGTACGCGTACGCGTTCGTGCCGAGGGCCACGAGGACGGCGACGACCAGACCCGTGCGGCCGAAGAAGCTGCCGATGACGATGATCAGTGCGGACAGTCCCCCGAGGAGTACTGCGGTCCTGAGCCCGTTGTGCCGGCGGTGCACCGTGCGCCCTCCAAGTCGTGCAGCTGGGGAACACTTTGGTCCAGTGGACCCTCCCGTCTGTGACAACGCCAGGCGGCGGCTGCGAGTTCCCTGGTGGGTGCGGCTGCGCACCTGGGCCGTACGGGTGAGGGCGCGCGTACGGCCATGCGCGCGTGGAGGTTACGGCTGCCCCACGCGCGCGTGGCCGAGTCCTCAGAACAGTCCGGTGGCCGCGAAACGGAGGACCAGTTGGGGTGCTCCGGACAGGGCGACGCCGAGTACGCCGGTGAGGGCGAGGGCGGCCGTGAGGGGGGCCGGGACGCGGTGCCGGGCGGGTTCGCCCTCGGGGGCGCGGAAGAGCAGGGCCGTCCACTGCAGGTAGTAGAAGAGGGCGATCACCACGTTGACGGCCATGACGACGGCGAGCCAGCCGAGGCCCGCGTCCACGGCCGCCGAGAACACGGTGACCTTGGCGAACAGCCCGATCACGCCCGGCGGCAGCCCGGCCAGGCACAGCAGGAAGAACGCCAGCAGGAGCGCGGTGAGCGGGTTGGTGGCGTACAGGCCCCGGTAGTCGCTGATCCGGTTCAGGGCCCGGCTGCGGCCCACCACCGCGGCCACCGCGAACGCGCCGAGGTTCACGGCGCCGTACATCAGCGCATAGGCCACCGTGGAGCCGATCGCCTTCTGCGGGTCCTTGGCGTAGCCGGCGGCGGCGATCGGCACCAGCAGATAGCCGGCCTGGCCGACGGAGGACCAGGCGAGCAGCCGTACGGCGCTGTACGCGCGCGTGGCCTGCTGGCGCAGGGCACCGACGTTGCCGACGGTCATGGTGAGCGCGGCCAGGGCAGCGAGCGCGGGGCCCCAGACGTCGGCGTACGACGGGAACGCGACCACGGTGACGAGGATCAGGCCGGAGAAGCCGACCGCCTTGCCGACGACCGACAGGTAGGCGGCGACGGGCAGCGGTGCGCCGACGTAGGTGTCGGGCACCCAGAAGTGGAAGGGGACCGCGGCCGTCTTGAAGGCGAAGCCGATCAGGGTGAGGACGACACCCGCCTGGGCGAGCGTGTGCAGCTGTCCGGCGACGTGGGGCAGGCGCTGGGCGACCTGGGTGAGGTAGAGGGTGCCGGTGGAGGCGTAGACGAAGCTGATGCCCATCAGGCTGACCGCGGTGGCCGTCACCGAGGACAGAAAGAACTTCAGGGCGGCCTCTGAGGACCGCTCGTCGCCGTGCCGGATGCCGACGAGGGCGAAGGCGGGCAGGGAGGCGACCTCCAGGGCGACGATCAGGGTGGCCAGGTCCCGGGAAGCCGGCAGCAGCGCGGCACCGGCCGCCGAGGACAGCAGCAGGAACCAGAACTCGCCTGGTGGGACGCGGCGTTGGTCGTCCCTGAGGTTCGTGACGGACAGCAGGGCTGCGAGGAGCGCGCCGCCGAGGACGAGGAACTGGATGACGAGCGTGAAGTGGTCGGCGGTGTAGCTGCACGCGTGCGTGGCACCGCCGGTCAGGCAGAAGGTGCTGCGGTCTCCGCCGAGGAGGGGCAGCAGCATCAGCACGGCCACGGCCAGTCCGGCGACCGAGACCCAGCCGAGGACGGCCTTGCGGGCCTCGGGCAGGAACAGGTCGGCGACCAGGACGGCCAGTCCCACCGCGGCGGCGATGACCGGCGGGGCGACGGCGAGCCAGTCGACGGACTGGACCAGCGACTCGGCGAGGGGCTGGGCGCTCATCGGGTGCCTCCTGCGAGGAGCTGGTGCACGACCGGGTCGGTCAGGCCGAGCAGCGCCCTCGGCCACAGTCCGGCGACGACGGTGAGGGCGACGAGCGGGGTCCAGGCGGCGAACTCGTAGCCGTGGACGTCGGCGAGCTTCGGGACCTCCTGTTCGACGCCGCCCATGCAGACGCGGCGGACCACGATCAGCAGGTACGCGGCCGTCAGCAGGGTGCCGAACGCGCCGATCGCCATGAAGGTGAGGAAGGCCGGGCGGCTGAGGCCGGCGGCGGGCTCGAACGCGCCGAACAGCGCCAGCATCTCGCCCCAGAACCCGGCGAGCCCGGGCAGGCCGAGCGAGGCGACCGCCCCGAACGCGAGCAGCCCGCCGAGCCGCGGGGCCTTGCCGTACAGGGCGAGGCCGGTCTCCTCGGCGAGGGTGTCCAGGTCGGTCGTGCCCGTACGGTCCTTCAGCGCGCCGACCAGGAAGAAGAGCAGGCCGGTGATGAGGCCGTGGGCGATGTTGGCGAACAGGGCGCCGTTGACGCCGGTCGGGGTCATGGTGGCGATGCCCAGCAGGACGAAGCCCATGTGGCCGACGGAGGAGTAGGCGATCAGCCGCTTGAGGTCGCCCCTGGCGCCCCGCTTGGCCAGGGCCAGGCAGGCCAGGGACCCGTAGATGATCCCGACCACGGCGAACGCGGCGAGGTACGGCGCGAAGGTGTGGAACCCGTGCGGCGCGATCGGCAGCAGGATCCGGACGAACCCGTACGTACCCATCTTGAGCAGGACACCGGCCAGCAGGACCGAGCCGACGGTCGGCGCGGCGGTGTGGGCGTCGGGCAGCCAGCTGTGCAGCGGCCACATCGGTGACTTCACCGCGAGCCCGATCCCGATCGCCAGAACGGCGATGACCTGCACGGACGCGGTCAGCGACCGGCCGTTGTCAGTGGCGAGTGCCACCATGTCGAACGTGCCCGCCTTGATCCCGATCAGGAGCAGGCCCAGCAGCATGACGACGGAGCCGAGCAGCGTGAACAGGATGAACTTCCACGCGGCCCGGGTCCGCCCCTCACCGCCCCAGCGGGCGATGAGGAAGTACATCGGGATGAGCACCATCTCGAACGCGAGGAAGAACAGCAGCAGGTCGAGGACGGCGAAGGTCGCGAGGGTGCCGGACTCGAGCAGGAGCAGCAGCGCGACGAACGCCTTCGGCGAGCCGCCCGCGGGCGGCTTGAAGTAGGAGTACAGCGCGCAGAGGAAGGTCAGCAGCGCGGTCAGGACGACAAGGGGGAGGGAGATGCCGTCGATGCCGAGGTGGATCCGCACGTCGAGCGCGGGGATCCAGCTGATGTCCGTCGTGGCCTGCATCCTCGACGGATGGTCCTGGTCGAAGCCGAGCGCCAGGACGATCGCGGCGATGAGGATCGCACCGGTCACGGTCACACCGTGCCGCAGCACGGCCTGCTCGGGTGACTTCCCCTTCAGTCCGGGCGGGGCCGGGAGGAGGGCTGCGACGGCGCCGAGGAGCGGGCCGACGACGACGAATGCCAGAAGGAACTGCATCACGGACTCGTTGATATCGATCACGCCTGCTCACGCTCCCGTGGCGACGAGGACGACGGCGACCGCCAGGACGACGGTGCCGGCGAGCAGCGCGCTCACATAGGTCTGCACATTGCCGGTCTGCGCCCGCCGTACGGCCGCCCCGAGCAGCCGGGGCAGGGCGGCCGCGCCCTGTACGTAGGTCTCGACGACCTCGCGGTCGAGGAACCGGACGAGACTCGCTCCGGCCTGGACCGGGCGGACGAACAGTGCCGTGTACACGGCGTCCAGGTGGAATCCGGCGGCCGCGGACCGGTGCAGCGGGCCGAGCAGCAGCCGGCCGGGGTCGGCCGGGTCGGGCGCGTAGGCGATGTCCCCGTAGGCCGGCTCGTGGGTGGCGATGGCCTCGGCCTCGACCAGCCCGGCGTCCCCCTCCGGATGGGCGGCGACCGCGCCCAGCGGGACCCGGGCCGCGAGCTGGGTGGTGCGCTGCCAGGCGCCGTAGGTGAGCAGCCCGCCGACCAGGGCGAGGCCCGTGCCGAGGATGGAGGTGAACAGGGTCGGGGTCAGGTCGCGGCCGTCGAACCAGCCGGGCAGCGCGCGGTAGGCGAGCCCGCCGAAGGCGAGGGACGGCACGGCGAGGACCCACAGCACCACGGTCATCGTCAGTGGCTGACGGCCGTGGTCGGGGGCCTCGGCGCCCCGCCCGCGGAAGGCCAGCAGCCACAGCCGGGCCGCGTAGGCGGCGGTGAGGAGGGCGGTGAGCAGACCGGCGACGAGGACGATCCAGCCGGCGGCCCACGGGGCGTGGTCCGAGTGGCCGTCGACCACGTGCTCGGCGGCGCCGAGGACGGACTCCTTGGAGAAGAAGCCGCTGAACGGCGGGATCGCGGCGAGCGCGAGGAGCGCCACGGTCATCGTCCAGTAGGCGTCCGGGACGCGGTCGCGCAGGCCGCGCATGCGGGACATGGCGGCCAGTGAGTTGGTGCCGGCGGCGTGGATGATCACGCCGGCCGCGAGGAACAGCAGCGCCTTGAAGGCGCCGTGGGACAGGAGGTGGAAGACGGCGGCACCGCGGTCGCCGACGGCGAGGGCACCGGTCATGTAGCCGAGCTGGCCGATCGTCGAATAGGCGAGGACGCGCTTGATGTCGTCCTGGGCGAGCGCGGCGAGACCGGAGCCCACCATCGTGACGGCGGCCATGACGGCGAGCACGAGCATCGCGGCCTGGGAGGCCTCGAACACCGGAAGGAGGCGGGCGACGAAGTAGACACCGGCGGCGACCATCGTCGCGGCGTGGATCAGCGCCGAGACGGGCGTCGGGCCGGCCATCGCGTCGGGCAGCCAGGTGTGCAGCGGGAACTGCGCCGACTTGCCCGCGACGCCCGCGAGAAGCAGCAGGGCGACCACCGTCGGATGGTGCAGGTCGCCGCTCGCGACGGCGCCGAGGACGCGCGTGATCTGGAACGAGCCGGCGTCGGTGGCGAGTGCGAACAGGCCGATGAGGAACGGCACGTCGCCGAGCTTGGTGACCAGGAAGGCCTTCAGGGAGGCGGCGCGGGCCTCGGGGGTCTCCCAGTAGTGGCCGACCAGGAAGTAGGAGCAGATGCCCATGACCTCCCAGCCGACCAGCAGCACGATCAGATCGCCGGAGTAGACGACCAGGAGCATCGCGGAGGTGAACAGGGAGACGAGGGCGGCGTACGAGGGGTAGCGCGGGTCGTCGCGCAGATAGCCGGTCGAGTAGATCTGCACGCAGGCCGCGACGAACGCGACCAGGATCGCGACGAGCGCGGCGAAGCCGTCGATGTACAGGGCCAGCTCGATCGGGACCGAGCCGGTGGGCGTCAGTTCGGTGTGCGCGGTGATGGCCTGGTCGCCGCCCTGGCGTGCGGCGACCAGCGCGGCCACGACGAGCGAGGCCAGCGGCGGCAGCACGGCGAGCGGGCGGACGAACCCGGGCGCGGTGCGGCCGAGCAGCAGTCCGGACACGGCGCCGAGGAACGGAAGGAGGGGGACGAGGACGGCGAGGGTGGTCGTGGTCACGCGGTGGCCTCAGCCTTCTCGGCCGCGGAGGAGCCCGGTTCCTCGGTGCCGGGGCCCTCGGCGGTGTCGCGGAGCTTGTCGATGTCGGAGGTGCCGCGGTTGCGGTAGACGGCGAGCACGATCGCCAGGCCGATGCCGATCTCGGCGGCGGCGATGGTGATGGTGAACAGGGTCAGCGCCTGCCCGGAGTGGAGGGTGTCCTTCGCGGCCCGGCTGAGCCAGACGTCGAAGGCGACGAGGTTGAGGTTGACGGCGTTGAGCATCAGCTCGACCGACATCAGCACCAGGATCGCGTTGCGGCGGGCGAGGACGCCGTACAGGCCGGTGCAGAACAGGAGGGCGGAGAGTACGGCCGGGTAGGCGAGGTGCATCAGCGGGCGCCTTCCTGCTCGACCGGGTGAATTCCGGAATCCGTGACGGAGGGGGAACTCCCGGTGACACCCCGGGAGTTCACCTGGGGAGGGTTCGACTCCGCCTTCGCCTTGCGGGACAGGACGATCGCGCCGACCAGTGCCGCGAGGAGGAGCACGGACAGGGCCTCGAAGGGCAGCACCCAGTTGCGGAACAGGCTCTCGCCGGTGACCCGGGTGGAGCCGGCGGCCGGGCCGTTCAGGTCGATCCAGGTGGTGCGGAACGCGTCGACGACCACCCAGACCAGGGCGACGGCGGCGGTCACCGCGACGGCCAGGGCGGCCCAGCGGTTGCCGGAGTCGGCGTCCGGGGAGCGGCCGATGGGGGCCTTGGTGAGCATCAGACCGAACAGCAGGAGGACGACGACGGAACCGACGTAGATCAGGACCTGCACCCAGGCGATGAACTCGGCCGTGAGCAGCAGGTACTCCACGGCGAGGCCGCCGAGCGCGACCACCAGCCACAGAGCGGCGTGCACCAGCTGGCGGGTGGTGACGGTGACCAGTGCGGCGCCGAAGGTGACCAGGCCGACCAGGAGGAAGGCGATCTCGACGCCGGACGGGGACAGGAAGCCGGGGTGAGCCGCGGCCAGGTTCACGGTCGGGTTCACGGTCGGGGCGAGGCTCACGACGCGCCCTCCTGTGGCTCCTGCTGATCGGCCTGTGCGGCCGCCAGCTTCTCGGCGGTCTTGCGGGCCGCGGCGATCTCCTTCGGCTCCTCGGCGGCGGGGTCGAGCGCCGGCGGGGCCGGGACGGTCCACATCCACTCGCGGAGCTTGTCCCGCTCGTGGGTGAGGTCACGGATGTCGGTCTCGGCGTACTCGAACTCCGGGGACCAGAACAGCGCGTCGAAAGGACAGACCTCGATGCAGATACCGCAGTACATGCACAGGGAGAAGTCGATGGCGAACCGGTCCAGGACATTGCGGCTGCGCTCGCGGCCGCCGGGGGCGGCCGGCGGGACCGTCTCCTTGTGGGAGTCGATGTAGATGCACCAGTCCGGGCACTCACGGGCGCAGAGCATGCAGACCGTGCAGTTCTCCTCGAACAGGCCGATCACACCGCGGGTGCGAGGCGGCAGTTCGGGCTGGGCGTCCGGGTACTGCTCGGTGACCGTCTTCCTGGTCATCGTGCGGAGGGTGACGGCCAGGCCCTTGGCGAGGCCACTGCCAGGAATGCGGGACCGGGTGGGCGGGGACGGCTCGGCCATGGTCACGAGATCACCACCTTGACGATGCCGGTGAGGGCGATCTGGGCGAGGGAGAGGGGGACGAGGAGGGTCCAGGACAGCTTCTGGAGCTGGTCCTCGCGCAGCCGCGGGTAGGTGACGCGGAGCCAGATGACGAGGAAGGCGAGGATCGCCGTCTTCAGCAGGGTCCACAGCCAGCCCAGGCCGTCGTGGCCCCACGGGCCGTGCCAGCCGCCGAGGAAGAGGACGGTGGTCAGGCCGCACAGGACGACGATCCCGGCGTACTCGGCGAGGAGGAAGAGTGCGAACCGCAGTCCGGTGTACTCGGTGTACGCGCCGAAGATGATCTCCGAGTCGGCGACGGGCATGTCGAACGGCGGGCGCTGCAGCTCGGCGAGGCCGGAGACGAAGAAGACGACCGCGCCGACGATCTGCCAGGGCACCCACCACCAGTGGAAGGCGTGCAGGATGCCGGGCAGGGAGACGGTTCCCGCCGCCATCGCCACCGAGGCGGCGGCGAGCAGCATCGGCAGTTCGTAGGCGAGCAGCTGGGCCGCCGTACGCAGACCGCCGAGCAGGGAGAACTTGTTCGCACTGGCCCAGCCCGCCATGAGCGAGCCGAGCACGCCGACGCCCATCACCGCGAGCACGAAGAACACGCCCGCGTCCAGGACCTGGCCCACGGCGCCCTGGCTCGGGCCGATCGGGATGGCGAGCAGCACGAGGAGGTACGGCAGCAGCGCGACGGCGGGGGCGAGCTGGAAGACGCGGCGGTCGGCGCCGGCCGGGACCACGTCCTCCTTCTGCGCGAACTTCACGCCGTCCGCGATGAGCTGGGCCCAGCCGTGGAAGCCGCCCGCGTACATGGGGCCGAGGCGGCCCTGCATGTGCGCCATCACCTTGTGCTCGGTCTGACCGACGATCAGCGGGAAGGTGAGGAAGACGACGAACACGACCACGAGTCGCAGGGCGACGTCCAACACGCCGTTCACTGCGGGCCTCCTGCGGGGGTGTCGTCGGGGGCGGGATCGGGGCCGGGGTTCGGGTGGGAGTCGTCGGGGGTGGCGGGCTCGTCGCCGGTGACGGGGTCGTCACCGGTGGCGGCGGGCGCTTCGGGGTGCTGCTCGGCCTGCCCGGGTTCCCTAGGGGTCTGCTCGGGCTCCGCCGAGCTGCGCTCCGCAGGCCTCCGCTCGGGCTCCGCAGACGTCTGCTCAGGCTCCGCCGGGACCTGTTCGGGTCCTTCGGACGTCCGCTCCGGCGCCGCCGAGGCCTGTTCGGGCGCTGCGGCGGCCCGTTCCGGCTCCTCCGGCATCTGTTCGGGTGCCGCCGGTGCCTGTTCGGGCGCGGCCGGTACCCGTTCGGGCTCCTCGAAGGCCGGGCGGGCGTGGTGCCACGGGGCGTCCGAGCTGCGCGGGGCCGTGCTCCGGCGCGCGGGAGGAGCTGCGCTGTCCGGCGCCGCCAGCTCACGGGCTGCCGGTGCCGTCGGCTCATCCGTAGCCGGTGCCGTCGGTTCCGGAGTCCGAGGTCGCTGTGAGGCCGAGCCGTCCGAGGCGCTGCGGGCGCGGCGCGGACGGGTCGGGGCGGGGCCGGGCTCGTGGGCCACGGAGGCCTCGGCGGCCGGGCCTTCCGCCGCCCCGGCACGGGTCGCGTCGCCCCCGGTAGCGCTCTGCTCGATCTCGGCCGCCTCCTGGGGCGCGCGGGTCTGGCTCACCGAGCCCTCGCCGGCGCTCCGCATCCGCCGCGGCCGGGCACCGGCAGCACCGGCAGCCCCACCGGCCCCAGAAGGTGCAGCAGCCTCGGAGCCGGCCCCGGCAGCCTCGGCCGTCTGGCTCGCCGAGCCCTCTGCCGCCGTGCGGGTTCGCCGTACCGGACGGTCCCCGGCCGCGCCCGCTCGAGCTGCTGGGCGTTCGCCCGGCGCGCGGGCCCCGCCGCGGGGCGGGGGGGGCGGGGGCGGGGGGGGCGGGGGCGGGCGCGGCGGGGGTTGGGGGCCCCCCCGGCCCGCCCGCCGGGGCTGCGGCGAACGCCGGCCGGTGCCGGCTGCCAGGTCCCGCGCTGCGCCGGTGCGGCGGCTTCGGCGCGGACGGCGGCGGGGCCCGCGGGGGCCGTGAGCGCGTGCTCGTCCAGGAGCGCACGCAGCAGCAGGGGGTTGCCGCCGCTGGTCTCGTACAGCGGTGAGGCGTGTTCGCGGCAGCCCGCGCGTTCGGCCAGCGTGCTCACCTCGGCCGGCCCGAGCCGCTCCAGCCGGATGCGGCGGAACGTCGGCTGGCGCATCAACTCGGTCGTGAACGCCGGGTCACCGGCCTCGTGATGGACCGTGGCTGCCACCACCAGCAGGATGCGGGCGGGCCGTGCGTAGCGGGCGAGGTACTGGACGAAGGCGAGGGACGCGTCGTCGGCGTGGTGGACGTCGTCCACGCACAGCACCAGCGGGCTGCCCTCGCTCATCTCGCGCAGCTCGGCACACAGTGCCTGCAGGTCCTCGGTGCGGGGTGCCCCGTCCGCCGTGTTCTCCCACAGGGCCGGCCCGAGCCGGCCGGCCAGCAGCTGGCGCACCACGCCCCACGCGGACGTGCGCTCGGCCGGGAAGCCCGTCGCGCACAGCACCACGGCCCCCGCGGCCGCGGCCTGTTCGACCAGCAGGTGCACGAGCGTGCTCTTGCCGCAGCCCGTGGGTCCCTCCACCAGGACGGTGCGGGAGAGCCCCTCGGCACAGTCCGTGAAGGAATCCGTCAAGGTCCGTATCGCCGTGGTCCTTCCGACCAACGTCATAGTCGCCCCGTCTCGGTTGGTCCACCCCTAACCTGGACCAGCCTGACCACACCCCCTACAGGTGTGGTGGAGCGGTGGCGGAACGCCGCACATGCCGGGTCAGAGCTCGGTGCGCACCAGACCGGCGTCGCGCAGTTCGTCGACCCACAGATCCAGATCCGCAAGGGTGTTGGCCGGTTCGGTGCCCCACAGCGACGCCAGCATGAGAGCCGCCGCGGGCACATCGCCGCTGTGCCGGCGCAGGGCGAGCCACATCGCCGTGCCGACGGGGCCGCAGCGCACCGCGCGTGCCGGTGCCGACGGCTCCGGCACGATGTCCAGGCGCCCCTGCGCGTCGACGCTGACGCTCAGTCCGGGCATCGGTTGAACTCGCACACGTACCTCCAGCCCGCGAGCGGCCCACGGCTTACCAGGTCGTCGGATTCACACGCGGCGACGTACACCGGAAAACGAAATGCCGTCCGGGGCGCCAGGGCGGTGAGCATCGAAATCAATCCTCGTGCGTGCGGTCGGGCCTGGCAACGGTCCGTACCCCCCTACAAGGTGGTGCGCGAACGCCCTGACGTAGGGGTGTGCTGCGCGTTTCACCACTGCGCCCCCAGCGCCGGGGGCCGGCCGAACGAATCCGGCCGAAAGCAATTCCCGAAAGGCGGGGGTAATTGGCTGAAGGTTTTCGGAATGCGCCGCCGGCTGCTTCACAGAACGCGCGGAAAGGTGAAGCGATTTCCTTGGACCTCACCGAGTTTCACCGGCTCTCCATCACCTCTCCAGTCGCGGCGGCCATGGTGTGAGGGACGGCTGTACGGAGTGACGAACCATGAGGAAGGACCTCTCGTCATGGCGCCCACGTTGACCGAGCCCCTCAGCGGGGTGCTGCACGAACTCCTCACCGCCCGCTGTCTGCGGGAGCGCAACAAGGAACTCGTCCTCGAACTGGTCGCGGCGGGCAACCGGGGCGAGGCCAACCGGCTCACCCGGCACTGGGCGGATCCCGCCGGCCCGGGCGGGCCGGTGCTGCCCGACGGGTTCGGGCTGACGGTCGAGAGCGTCCTCGCCGAGGGTGACGTCGTCGTGCTGCGGGCGACCGCGCGCGCCGGGCGCGAGGCCTGGTCGCTGGTCGCCGAACTCCGCTTCGACTCCGCGGGGCGGGTCGCCCAGTGCCACGACATGCTGGTGCCCGGGGCGGCGGTGAGCTGAACCGGACCGCAACTCCCGTGCGACCCACGGGAGTTCGAGGGTGTCTCGGTCGATTCTCGAGCGGCGGACGTCACCGTCGGCCCCTACCGCCGCACGAGAGGGGGACAGCCGGTGAGGAGGGCGTCCGGCTGGGCCGGGCTATTACGGCGTAATAGTGGAGCGGGCCGTTCCGCCCTGAGGGGCCGGCCCGTCATGGTCGACGCGGACGGTGACACGGCCGTGCTGTTCACCTCCGGACCAGGGGTCGGGCCCGCCGCGGCGCGGACCCTGTACGGGGCGTTTCCCGAGTTCCGCGCCGAGTTCGACGCGATGTGCCGGGTGGCGGACCGGCGGCTGCCGCTGCCGCTGGCCGCCGTCGTGTTCGCCCCCCAGGACGGCGTCGACGCCCGCCTGCTGCACCGCGTCGAGTACCGCCGGACCGCGCTGTTCGCCTACCAGCTGGCGCTGTTCCGGCTGTGGCGGGAGCGGGACGTGCCGCGGATCGCAGCGGTCGCCGGTGAGGGCGCGGGCGCCTGCGCCGCGGCGTGCGCGGCGGGCGTGCTCGGCCCCGACGAGGCGGTACGGCTGCTCGTGTCGGGTCGCCGGCTGCACGAGCACGGCTCGAGCCGCGCCGAACGAGCCCTGCGTGCTGGTGGGTTCGAGCGTGTGCTGCGCTGCGCCCCGGACCACGAGGAGCTCGACGGCACGCTCCCGGCGGGTGGGGTACGGCGGGAGCGTCCGGAATTGCTGGGCGGCTGAGGGCCGCCCGGGCGACGTCGGGGAACGGGCTGGTGGCCGGCACGGTGGCCCGGACACCGCGAGGACGTCCCGCACGGACGAGCGCAGGTCGGGGACGGTTCGCGGGCCGTACGAGCATGGCGTCCGCCGCGTCGAACGAGCCCTGCGTGCCGGTGGGTTCGAGCGTGTGCTGCGCTGCGCCCCGGACCACGAGGAGCTCGACGGCACGCTCCCGGCGGGTGGGGTACGGCGGGAGCGTCCGGAATTG